>JAFYOK010000190.1 GCA_017560175.1 Clostridia bacterium
AATGGCGAAGCGGTCTACCTCTATGTTGGCGAGACCCAGGACGAAGAGGGACAGTTTATTGCCAAGACCATTCTGGAAGGTCGTACAAGAGGTGAAAAACTCAACACATATACCATCCTCTATCGCAACCATGCGCTGTCCAACGGTATCGAGTATGCCTTCAAGCGTAATGGTATTCCGTACCGTATCGTTGCCGGTCACCGCTTTGCCGATCGTGCCGAAGTCCGTGATATGATCGCTTATCTGTGGGTCATCAGCAATCCCGCCGATACCATCCGTCTGTCCCGCATCATCAATGTTCCTGCCCGTAAGATCGGTGCCAAGACCATTGATATGCTGCAGGAGACCGCTGTTCGTGAAGGCATCTCCATGTTTGAGGCAGCAGAACGCAGCGACAGCTATGCCGATCTGGCACGCAGCGCACCTGCATTGCAGGCTTTCACCGGTATGATTCGTGAACTGCAGGAGATGAAGAACGAACTGCCCATGGACAAGCTCTATGATCTGCTTATTGAAAAGAGCGGCTACGACATCTATCTGGCCGGTCAGGGCAATGAGGGTAAGACCCGTATGGAGAACGTTCTGGAACTTAAGTCGAGCATTCTTGATTATTGCGAAAAGCATGAAGAACCCACCCTGGAGGGCTTCCTGGAAGAGTGGTCGCTTATTGCCGACATTGATACCTTTGACGAGGAGACAGAAGCGGTCACCATGATGACCATGCACTCGGCCAAGGGCCTGGAGTTTGATACTGTCTTTATCTGTGGTGCCGAAGAGGGCATTTTCCCCTCCTACCGCTCGATGGACAGCGAAGAGGAGATCGAGGAAGAACGCCGTATCTGCTATGTTGCTATGACTCGTGCAAAGAAGCACTTGTTCATTACATCCGCCAGACGTCGTCTGTTGTATGGCCAGACCACTTTCGGCAAGCTTTCCCGTTTTGTAGAAGAGATCGATCCGCAGTATATCCAGCGTCATGTGCCTCGTGTCAATCCCACGGCCGAACAGCGTGCAGCTGCTCCGGCCAGACGTCCTGTTCAGCGCCCCTCGATTTCTGTTGCGCCCAAGAAGGAAGCGCCCAAGGGTGCATTGGCTTTTGCCAAGGGTGATCTGGTCGTTCACAGAGCCTTCGGCAGCGGACGTATTGAAAATGTCACACCTATGGGTGGCGACCTGCTGTTGGAGATCGTTTTTGCTGATGCCGGAACCAAAATGATGATGGCTAAGACAGCATCTCAGTATCTTTCTAAAATCTAAGATTTATTTAAACAGAAGGGGGTAAAGATATGACCAATCTGGAAATGCAGAAAAAGCTCAATGCTGTTATTGAAGAAATGAAGGCGGCATGGCATATTCCGTCCATTATGATGTCGGTCACCTGTAAGGGTGAGACCTTCTACTGTGGCGGCGGTATGGCTGATGTGGCAGCGCAGACATCTGCCAATGAGCATACACTCTATGCCATTGCATCGGCATCCAAGGCTTTTATTGCTACAGCTGTCTGTATGCTGGTCGATGAGGGTAAGTTGACTTTGGATCAGCCGGTCAGACAGCTGCTGCCCGATTTTGAGATGTATGATCCTTATATGACCGAGCATCTGACCATGCGTGATGCCATGAGTCACCGCAGCGGATTGCCTCGTCATGACCTGACCTGGTATCTGCAGCCCCATCTGAATATCCGTCAGCTGGTCCACAATCTGCGCTATATGCCGCCTGCGTACGAGCCTCGTACCCGGATGCACTATCAGAACCACATGTTTACGCTGGCGACCGTCCTGGTAGAAGAACTGTCGGGCATGCCCTGGAACGAGTTTGTCGAATCCCGCATCCTCAAGCCGTTGGGTATGAACCGCACCTATTGCCTGCCGGTTCAGTTCCGCGGCATTGCCGATAATGTTGCCCAGCCTTATGCCTATATGGGCGGTGAGATCCGTCAGATGCCTTATGCAGATATTTCCGGTGTCGGCTGTGCCGGATGTATCACATCGACGGTACACGACCTGGCTATCTGGGCTCGTTTGCAGGCAGGGGAAGGTGAGCTGGATGGCGTACGATATTTTTCCAAAGAACGTGCAGCCGACCTGCATTCGCCCCAGATGATCATCAAACCGGGTGAGATGTCGGATATGGCTTTTGCCGAAGTCGGCCATACAGCCTATGGCTTGGGTTGGTTTATCGAAAGCTACCGTGGACATACACTGGTTCATCACGGCGGCACCATCGATGGATTCAAGAGCATTGTCGGCTATCTTCCGGAGGAAGATGTCAGTTTTGCGGTGCTGACCAACCTGGAGCGCAACCAGTCGCCTATGGCACTGACCTATGCACTCTGTGATCTGGCGCTGGGACTGGAACCCATCGACTGGACAGCGAAGATGGGTGCCGAGCTCAAGCGTCTTGCCGAACTGTCGGCAGGTAAGGCGAAGAATATGCTGGCAGATATCGATCCTTCGGCAGCATTTTCCAAATCTTTTGAGGCTTATGTCGGTACATATAGTCATGGCGCTTACGGTAATATTACAATAACTGCAGGGGAGAAGGACCTTATGGTCACGTTGGGCAGATTTACATTGCCCCTTACACCTGCAGGCAATGAAGCCTTTGTGATCGATACCGGTCTGCTTGGTGTACTGCCCGGCTGCTTTATCAGTGACCCCGATGGTAAAGTGATCGGTGTGGAAGCCGGACTGGAGCCCGATCTTAATGCATACATCCCCTTCAAAAAGGCAGAATAGACAAAAAAACAGCCTGTAGAAAATACAAAATAGTCAAAATAAAGATTGCATTCTACAGGCGGCTATGCTATTATAATCAAGCATGCTATTTAATTTACGGATGGTCCTCTGCCGAAGTCGGGCAAGAACATCTATGACGAAAGGAATCAAGAAACTATGGATCTGATTAAGAAACTGACTGAATCTCAGCTGAAGGACAATGCCATCAACTTCAAGGTCGGCGATACCGTTAAGGTTCACGCTAAGATCAAGGAAGGCACACGCGAGAGAATCCAGATCTTCGAGGGTACTGTTATTGCTAGAAAGCACGGCGGCATCCAGGAGACAATGACTGTTAGACGCGTATCTTACGGCGTCGGCGTCGAGAAGACATTCCCCGTTCACTCCCCCAACATCGAAAAGGTTGAGGTTGTTAGAAGCGGTAAGGTCAGACGCGCTAAGCTGTACTATCTGCGTAATAGAGTTGGTAAGGCTGCTAAGGTCAAGCAGGATATCTAACATCCGAAAAAATGGGGGACGGGTAACTCGTCCCCTTTCTTTTCATTCCTGCGATTTTTTGGGAAATGCCATTTGAGGCATTTTGTGATGAAATAAGGTGTTTATCTATGGAAGAAAAAGATAAAAAGACCGGAGAAAACAAGGAAAATACGAGTGTTGCATTGGAGCTGTTTGGCTGGGCACAGTCGCTGATCTGGGCGCTGCTTGTTCTTGTCTTCATCAGCTCTTTTTTTGTACGTATTTCAGGTGTTAATGGCGACTCAATGTATCCTACACTGCATCATGGCGACCGTATGCTGCTTCGTCTGAATTACAACGAACCGAAGCATGGTGATATCGTCGTTGTTATGGCACCCGGATTTGACGAAAATGAGCCGTTGGTCAAGCGTATCATTGCAGTTGCCGGTGATGAGATCGATATCGATGACGAAGGCAATGTGTGGGTGAACGGAGAGCATCTCTACGAACCCTATGTCAACGAACAGTATTTTAACGGCGGTTCGATGTCTTATCCGTATTATGTCCCTGAAGGACATGTGTTTGTTATGGGCGACAACCGCAACTATAGTGCTGACAGCCGCGCCGAATATATCGGTGCGCTGAAAGTAGAAGATATTATCGGTCGTGTATTTTTCCGTATGTGGCCGATGAACAGCTTTGGAGGTCTTTAAATGAGCATCAACTGGTATCCCGGACATATGGCCAAGACCCGCAGGCTGATGCTGGGAGATTTGAAAAGTATCGACATGGTCGTTGAGGTGCGTGATGCACGTATTCCGGAAAGTTCCAAGAACCCCGACCTGGTCGAACTGGCCAATGGCAAAAAGCGTATGCTGGTCCTCAATCGTGAAGACCAGGCGGATCCCAATGCCACGGCCAAGTGGGTCAATTATTATAAATCTCAGGGCTATACTGTTATGACATCCAACAGTCAGCAGGGTGGCTTTATGAAGGATTTCACCAAGGCGGTGGAAGAATGCTGCGCCGAGATCATCGAGCGCAATGCACAGAAGGGCATCAACCGTACCATCAAGATTATGATCGTCGGTATCCCCAATGTCGGTAAGTCTTCTTTTATCAATCGCCTGCTGGGTAAGAAGTCGGCCATTGCCGCCGACCGTCCCGGTGTTACCCGCAGCAAGCAGTGGTTCAATCTGGCCGGTAAGTATGACTTTATGGATACACCCGGTATGCTGTGGCCTAAGATCGAGGACGATGCCATTGGCTATAAGCTGGCCTTTATGGGTACCATCCGCGATGAGATCCTCGATATCGAAGATCTCGCCTGCAAGCTGCTGGAAGTTCTGCGCGAGTCCTATACAGAGAATGTTGTAAAGCGATATGGCATTACAGGCATCAGCGATGAACTGACCTATGATACGCTGGAAGAAATGGCACAGAAGCGCGGTTTCCTGGCCGGACGCGGCATGCTGGATACCGAGCGTATGGCCAAGGTCTTCATTGATGAGTTCCGTTCGGGTAAGCTGGGCCGCATGACGCTGGAACTGCCTCCGAAGGCATAAGAATAATAGTGATGTATACCTATGAAAAACCCTATTGGGATGAGGCCAAACTGGTCTGCGGCATCGATGAAGCGGGAAGAGGCCCTTTGGCCGGCCCGGTCTGTGCAGCTGCAGTTATCCTCGATCCCAACTATACCATCGAAGGTCTCAATGACTCCAAGAAGCTGAGTGAGAAGAAACGTGATCTTCTGTTTGAGGAGATCAAGGCACACGCCCTCAGTTACTGTATCGCTTTTGCCACCGAGCAGGAGATCGACGAATACAATATCCTGCAGGCTACCTTTATGGCCATGAAACGTGCGTATGACGGTCTTGATCGATCGGCAGATGTTGCCTTTGTTGATGGCAATCGTGATCCCGGTCTGGCTTGTAATGAAACCATCTGCATTGTGAAGGGCGATGCCAAGAGTGCCTCGGTCGCAGCCGCTTCCATTCTGGCAAAGGTTACCCGAGACCGCTATATGGAGATGCTGGATGAACAATATCCCCAGTATCTCTTCAAGGTTCATAAGGGATATCCCACCAAGAAGCATGTAGAGACGCTGCTGGAACATGGTCCTTCGCCTGTCCATCGTCAGACTTTCCTCAAGAAGATCCTGGCCCGCGGTACCTATAAGACAGCGGACGCTGAGGCCTGATATGCAGGATAAACTGATCGGGCGATATGGCGAGGAAATCGCCGCAGCATTTCTGCAGAAGAAGGGCTATACCATCCTGGCTCGAGGTTATCGGAGCTATCATGGAGAGATCGATCTGATCGCGCGTAAGGATGATGTAGTGGCTTTTGTAGAGGTCAAGACCCGTAAAAATCAAAGCTATCTGCCGGCCTCTGCGGCTGTAGGCAGGGAAAAGCAGAAGCGTATTCTTGCCACAGCTGATCGGTGGATCACCGAGCACGAGAGCTGTGACCAGTTCAGTTTTGATATTATTGAAGTATACACAGAAGATAAAACCATAAGGCATATCAAGAATGCCTTTGTGTAGTGGTGATAAAAATGGCACTGTATGCAATCGGAGATATGCACCTGTCGGAAAGCGTCAATAAGCCGATGGATATTTTTGGCGGTGCATGGGATAACTACCGTGAAAAGCTGCTCAAGGGTCTTTCCTGCCTGAAGGAAGAGGATATGCTGGTGATCGCCGGCGATTTTTCCTGGGGCATGAGCCTGAAAGAGGCACTGGCTGATTTTAAGCTGCTGAATACTTTCCCCGGAAAAAAGGTTTTCCTCAAGGGCAACCATGATTACTGGTGGGATACGGTCAGCAAAATGAATCGTTTTTTTGATGAGAACGAATTAAAAGATCAGCTCTTTTTGCACAATAATTGTATCTTTTATAACGATACGGTTCTCTGTGGCACAAGAGGATGGTTTTTTGACCCTTCTGATGAAACGGCAGGAGATGAAAAGGTCTTCAAGCGCGAATTGATGCGTCTGGAAGCCTCTTTAAAAGAGGCACATAAGCTGCATCCCGGTTGTGAGATCTATTGTTTCCTTCATTATCCGCCTGTTTTCATGCGGACAGAGGTCGAGCCTATCACATCGTTGCTCAAGCAGTATGGCGTTGCCCGCTGCTACTATGGACATCTCCATGGTGAGAGCCTGCGAGGTGCTTTTAATGGTACCCGCGATGGTGTTATCTACCAGAATATCTCGGCAGACTATGTCGGCTTCAAGCCGGTGCTGCTCAAGCTGTAATAAAACGAAAAGCGCATTGGACGCAGGATGTCCGATGCGCTTTCTTTATGTAAAATTTTACAGATGATTTCGGAAAGTGTATCCGGGTTTTCAAGTGCTTCTTTATAGTATTCTCGGGCAAGATAGATTCTTCGCAGAATAATTTTTGCAAAAAGCAGGGGAAAACGTCTGAAAACCCTTATGAAAGCAGGGTTTTTACAAAATATCTCTTCACAAACAAAAAAAGATGTGCTATGATAGTTCGGTGAATGTTTGTGGAAGTGTGTTATACACATCAGACACAGATATTGCCCTGCAAGGCAGCATCTGACGGTTTCGCGTTCCGCAGAGCTGTTGTATTAGAGCATAAAAACTTTAAATATCTTAAGGAGGGTTTCCAAGTGAAACTGACAAACGTCGAAAAGAAAGAAAACTTCCAGGTCGAACTGTCCATCATCGTTGAGAAGGAAGAGTTCGAAGCTGGCATCCAGGCTGCTTACCACAAGATCAAGGGCAGCGTCAACATCCCCGGCTTCCGTAAGGGCAAGGCTCCCAGAAAGATGATCGAGAAGATGTACGGCGTAGAAGTCTTCTACGAAGATGCTATCGACCACTGCTATCCCGCTGCTTACGATGCAGCTGTTAAGGAAGCCGGCATTTCTCCCATCGCTATCCTGGCTATGACAGACGCTACAGTTGAAGAAGGCGAGCTGAAGCTGGGTCTGCTGGTTCAGCTCAAGCCCGAGCTGACTGTTAAGGCTTACAAGGGCCTCGAGGCTGAGAAGAAGGCTGCTGAGGTTTCCGACGAGGATGTCCAGGCTGAGCTGGAGAAGATGGCTCAGAGAAACAGCCGCCAGGTCACAGTTGACCGCGCTGCTAAGATGGGTGACAGCGTCAAGTTCGACTTCAAGGGCTTCCAGGACGGCGTCGCTTTCGAGGGCGGCGAGGCTGAAGGCTATGAGCTGATGCTGGGCTCCGGCATGTTCATCCCCGGTTTCGAAGAGCAGATCGAGGGTCATGTCGCCGGTGACGAGTTCGACGTCGATGTTACATTCCCCGCTGAGTACCAGGCTGAAGAGCTGGCCGGCAAGCCTGCTGTCTTCAAGTGCAAGCTGCACGAAGTCCACGAGATTCAGAAGCCCGAGCTGGACGACGAGTTCGCTAAGGACGTCTCCGAGTTCGACACACTGGACGAGTACAAGGCTGATATGAAGTCCAAGATGCAGGCTATGGCTGAGCAGAATGCTGATCGTGCTTTCGAAGAGGCTCTGATGGGCAAGCTGGTCGAGGGCCTCGAGGGCGAGATCCCCGAAGTCATGGTCGAGAAGGAGATCGACTTCATCGTTAACGACTACTCCTACCAGATCGCTATGCAGAGCGGTATGAAGTTCGATGACTACCTGTCCATGAGCGGCATGAACATCGATATGTTCCGTTCCATGTTCAAGGCTACAGCTGAGACACGCGTCAAGACACGCCTGGCTCTGGAGGCTGTTGTCCGCGCTGAGGCTATCGAAGTCACAGAAGAAGAGATGGAGAAGCAGTTCGCTGATATGGCTGCTCAGTACGGCATGGAAGTCGAGGCTGTCAAGGCTCAGATCAACGCAGCTGACCTGAAGATGGATCTGGCTGTTTCCAAGGCTGTTGAGGTCGTCAAGGCTGAAGCTAAGGTTGCTAAGGCTAAGAAGGCTCGCAAGCCCGCTGCTAAGAAGACAAAGAAGGCTGAGGCCGAAGAAGTTTCGACAGAAAAGGCTGAAGACAACGAGTAATATAATTTATATGACTTCGTATCCCGGAAAGGAGAGCATATAAATGCCTTATGTACCTATGGTCGTCGAGCAGACAAGCCGTGGCGAGAGATCCTATGATATCTATTCCCGCCTGCTCAATGACCGCGTCGTTATCCTGTCGGATGAGGTCAACGATCAGACTGCAAGCCTGATCGTTGCCCAGCTGCTTTATCTTGAAGCACAGGATCCCGATAAGGATATCCAGTTCTATATCAATAGCCCCGGCGGCTCGATCTCGTCCGGTCTGGCCATTTACGACACTATGAACTATATCAAGTGTGACGTATCGACCATCTGCATCGGCATGGCTGCCAGCATGGGTGCATTCCTGCTGACCGCCGGTGCCAAGGGCAAGCGTTTTGCACTGCCCAACAGCGAGATCATGATCCACCAGCCTCTGGGCGGCATGCAGGGTCAGGCTTCCGATATCAAGATCCACGCAGACCGTATCATCAAGAAGCGTGAAAAGCTCAACCAGATCATGTGTGAGTGCACCGGTCAGCCTATGGACGTTATGAATGAAGCCACCGACAGAGATAACTTCATGTCGGCACAGGAGGCCCTGGACTTTGGTCTGATCGATCAGATCATCGAAAAGAGATAAACGAGGTACTTTCAAATGCCTTCGAACGATAAGAAAGACCTGCGCTGCAGTTTTTGCGGCAGAACGCAGGCTGAAGTCAAGCGTCTGATTGCCGGCCCCGGCGTTTATATCTGCAATGAGTGCATTGAGATCTGTGCCGAGCTGATTGGCGAAGAGCAGGATCTGCTGGAGCCTATGCAGGGCTTGGAGGCTCTGGATAAGCTGCCTACACCTGCCGAGATCAAGGAAGGTCTCGATCAGTATATCATTGGTCAGGATCGTGCTAAGGTTGCGCTGGCGGTCGCCGTTTATAACCACTATAAGCGTATCCGCAGCAAGGAGCAGCACAGCGACGGTGCAGAACTGCAGAAGAGCAATATTCTGATGATCGGTCCCACAGGCAGTGGTAAGACCTATCTTGCCCAGACCCTGGCCAAGAATCTGCAGGTGCCTTTTGCCATTGCTGATGCTACCACACTGACCGAAGCCGGTTATGTCGGTGAGGACGTTGAGAATATTCTGCTCCGTCTGATCCAGGCTGCTGATTATGACGTCGAACTGGCTGAGCGCGGCATCATCTATATCGATGAGCTGGATAAGATCGCCCGTAAGAGCGAGAATCCCTCCATTACCCGTGATGTATCGGGCGAGGGTGTTCAGCAGGCGCTGCTCAAGATCCTGGAGGGTACGGTTGCCAATGTTCCTCCTCAGGGCGGACGTAAGCATCCCCATCAGGAATTTATCCAGATCGATACAAGCAATATCCTCTTTATTTGCGGCGGTGCCTTTGACGGCATCGAAAAGGTCGTTGAAAAGCGTACCGGCAAGCAGGGCATCGGTTTTGGTGCTGAAGTCCATTCCAAGAAGGATATTCGCAATGCCGATCTGCTCCAGAAGGTCGAGCACCATGATGTGCTCAAGTTCGGTCTGATCCCCGAGCTGGTTGGCCGTCTGCCCATTCTGGTTTCGCTGGACAACCTGGATGAGAATGCGCTGCTGGATATTCTGGTCAAGCCCAAGAATGCCATCACCAAGCAGTATCAGCATCTTTTCCGTCTGGACAATGTTGAACTTGAGTTTGAAGAAGCGGCTCTCAAAGCCATCGCCAAAAAGACAATCGAGCGCAATACAGGTGCCCGTGGTCTGCGTTCGGTCGTTGAAGGTCTGCTGACCCAGCTGATGTTTGATGTTCCTTCCGATCCCTCGATCAAGAAGGCTATTATTACTGAGGAACATGTCAACGGCACAGGCGAACCTAAGCTGATCCGCGAATAAATCTTTGCAGATCGATCAAAAATAAAATAAAGCACTGCTGCTTTTGGCAGGGTGAGGGAGACCTCACCCTGCCTTTTTTGAATTTTCTACGACTTTTCCCGGAGAAGTCGCGCGTTGACTTGAAATAAATCATAATTTGTGGTATACTATCCACTTAGAATGGAGGAGTATACTAATGCCCAACGAATTCGACAGCCGATTGATCGTTCATAACATTCCCACCATGGCTCTGGTCGGAATTACGGTCTTTCCCAATACTGTCTTTCATTTTGATGTAGGTCGTCAGGTTTCTATCAATGCGCTGAATAAGGCCATGTCTGCCGACCAGAAAATTTTCCTTGTTTCCCAGAAAGAGCTCTCTGTTGAAACCCCTACTTTTAACGATATATATCGCATGGGCACCATTGCCAAGATCAAGCAGGTCCTGCGTATGCCCGGCGGCACGCTGCGTGTCCTGGCCGAAGGTGAATCCCGTGCCATCGTTTACGCACCCCTGTCGGATAACGAATATCTGCGCTGTGATGCCTATCTGATCGAGGCGGAGGCCCGCGAAGCCACACTCAAGCGTGATCAGGCTGCGCTGCGAACCCTGCGTGATCTGTTCCTGGAGTATGCGGATCTGGCCCCCAAGGTCAACCAGGATGTCGTATCCAAGGTTTTTGATAACAACGACATGGCCTGGGTTTCCGACTTTATTGCACAGAATATCTTTATTCAGCACAATGACAAGCAGCGTGTCCTGGAAGAGACCGATCCCCGTCGCCGCTGCATGCTGCTGACCCGTATTTTGACCGATGAGATCGATATTCTCGTTCTGGAGCAGGATATTCAGAACAAGGTCAAGCTGCAGATGGACAAGAACCAGCGCGATTATTATCTGCGCGAGCAGATTCGTGTCATCTATGAGGAGCTGGGCGAAGGCGAAGATGTCCTGTCGGAAGCTAAAAAATATGCCGAGCGTATTGAAGCCCTCAAGTTCCCCCAGGAGATCGAGGACAAGCTCAAGAAGGAAGCTGCCCGTCTGGGTCGCCTGCAGGCCAATTCTCCCGACGGCGGTGTTATTCGCAACTATCTGGACACCGTTCTGGAGCTGCCCTGGCATAAACTGACCAACGAGAACAATGATATTGCCAAGGCGGCCAAGATCCTGGATGCCGATCACTACGGTCTGCAGAAGGTCAAGGAGCGTATTCTGGAGTTCTTTGCCGTCAAGCAGCTGGCCGGTGGCTTCAAGGGTCAGATCATCTGTCTGGTCGGCCCTCCCGGCGTCGGTAAGACATCGATCGCCAGTTCCATCGCCCGTGCACTGGGCCGTAATTATGCCCGTATTTCGCTGGGTGGTGTTCGTGACGAGGCCGATATTCGCGGCCATCGCCGTACCTATATCGGCTCTATGCCAGGCCGCATCATTTCTGCTGTCAAGCAGGCAGGCAGCCGTAATCCCCTCATCCTGATTGATGAGATTGACAAGCTGTCTTCCGATTATAAGGGAGATCCTTCCTCGGCGTTGCTGGAGGTCTTTGATACCGCACAGAACTCGGCTTTTGTCGACCATTATCTCGATATTCCTTTTGACCTCAGCGATGTTCTCTTTGTCTGTACAGCCAACTATGCCGATAATATCCCCGGTCCTCTCTATGACCGAATGGAGATCATCGACCTTTCCGGTTATACCGCAGAAGAGAAGATGCATATCGCTCGCGAGCATCTGCTGCCCAAGCAGCTTAAGCTCAATGGCCTCAAGGGCTCCAATCTGATCGTTCCCGAAAAGTCCATGCATGCCATCATCGAAGGCTATACCCGCGAAGCAGGTGTCCGTTCGCTGGAACGTGAACTGGCCAAGCTGTGCCGTAAAACTGCCAAGTATCTGCTGGAAAGCGGCAAGAAGTCGGTTCGCATCAATAACGAAAATATGGTCAAGTATCTGGGCAATGTCCGCTTCAAGAAGCGCAAGCTGGCCGCAGAGAACGACTGTGGTATTGTCAACGGCTTGGCCTGGACCAGCGTTGGCGGTGAGATGCTGGAAGTCGAAGCCATTGCCATCGAAGGCAGCGGCAAGATCGAAGTCACCGGTAATCTCGGCGATGTTATGAAGGAATCGGTCCGTGCGGCTATGACCTATATCCGCAGCCGCAGTGAGGCGCTGGGTATCGATAAGGATTTCCATAAGAATAAGGATATACATATCCATTTCCCCGAAGGTGCTGTTCCCAAGGACGGTCCCTCGGCAGGTATTACCATTTCTACAGCATTGATTTCTGCACTGACCGGTAAGCGCGTCAGCAGCAGCATCGCCATGACCGGTGAAGTTACCATTACCGGCCGCGTTCTGGCCATCGGCGGTCTGAAGGAAAAGACCATGGCGGCTTATCTCCATGATTGCAAGCGTGTCATCATCCCCGAAGAGAATCTCCGTGATCTGGACGATATCGATCCCAAGGTTCGCGAGAATCTGGAGTTTGTTGCCGCCAAGCACATGGATGATGTCGTTCGTGCTGTTTTTTCCTATGTCACCGTTGAGGAGCAGGCTGAAGAGAAGAAAGAGGAATACAACCTCGTTGTTCCTGCCGCTGTTCCCAACGTCACCGGTGTTCGTCAGCAGTAACTGCTACAGGAGGAATTATGAACTTAAATAAAACCAAGTTTATCCGTTCGGCGGCATCTCCCAAGGATTTTCCGGCCGACGATGCCAAGCGCTTTGTCTTTGTAGGTCGTTCCAATGTAGGTAAGTCCTCTACGATCAACTGTCTGGTCGGTAAGAAGGGTTTTGCCAAGGTCAGCTCCATGCCCGGCAAGACCGTCTATGTCAATATGTTCAATGTTGAAGATAAGGCATGGATCATCGACCTGCCCGGTTATGGCTATTCCAAGACTTCCAAGGAAGAGCGTGCCCGTTATTCGGCGCTGATTGATAAGTATTTTGAATGCGATATGGAGAAGATTTCCCGCATTTATGTTATTGTCGATATTCGCCACAAGCCTACGGCCGACGACCAGATGATGGTCGAGTGGATCCGTGCTTACAATCTGCCCATGACCATCGTTGCCAATAAGCTGGACAAGCTCAAGAAGTCGCAGATCCAGCCTGCACTGGATCTCATCCGTGAGACTCTGCTGCTGGGTGAAGAGACACCTCTGATTGCAATTTCGGCAGATAAGGGTGATGGCCGCGATCTGCTGGTCAGCGATATGCTGTCGGTATTCTAAGCCGCGCATACAAAAAGGAGCTAAAAACATTGAAAGATCTGCAGTATTATATCATCGTTATCCCTGCAGCGCTGATTGCTATTTCTATCCATGAGATGAGCCATGCCTGGGCGGCATGGCTGCTTGGTGACCGTACAGCGCAGCAGCAGGGAAGATTGAATATGAATCCGCTGTCCCATATCGATCCTTTGGGCTTTCTATGCATGATCTTTTTTGGATTTGGTTGGGCCAAACCGGTTCCGGTCAATCCCTATTATTTCAAGAACCGTAAACTTGGCATGGCGGTTACTGCTGTTGCCGGTCCGCTGAGCAATTTTATCCTCGGATTTCTTTCGATTGTTGCCTATGTACTGATCTTTTTCTCCCAGGCGGGAGATATGGTTATGGCACTTGGAAAGTTTCTGATGACATTGGGCAGTCTGAGCATAGGCCTGGGTGTCTTTAATCTGTTGCCTATTCCGCCCTTGGACGGCTCCAAAGTCCTGTTTCTGTTCTTGCCTAATAAGGCTATCCATTGGGTATATCAGTATGAAGGGTATATTCGTCTGGCGCTGCTGCTTGGTCTTTATTTCGGTGCGTTTCGCAGCTGGATCGGTATCGGCCAGAGTGCTTTGGTCGATGTGGCCATTGATGGAGGCATCCGTGTGGCAGAGCTGTTGGGCCTGGGGTGGTAACTATGGCAGAAAAGGTGACTTTCCATCTGGCGCAGTTTGATGGCCCTTTGGATCTTCTGCTTCATCTGCTGTCGAGAAATCGCATAGAAATCAAAGATATTCCCATTGCAGAGATCTGCGCTCAGTATTTGGAATATCTTGAAAGAATGCGTACCCTGGATATCGAAGTGGCCGGCGAGTTTATTGCTATGGCTTCTCATCTGGTGTATATCAAGTCCAAAATGCTGCTACCGGTTTATGAAGATGAGGGAGCAGAAGACCCTCGTACGGCTCTGATCGAGACTCTGTTGGATTATCAGAGGGTCAAGCAGGCCGGAGGTATGCTGTTGGGACGCTATGAAATGGGCAAAGATGTTTTTACCCGCGATCGAGAAGTTCTGGGTACTGACCCAGGGCAGCTGTATGACCATACAGCAGATCATCTGAAAAAAGCCATTATTGCCATTCTGGAACGTGCCGGCCGCAAGTTACCGCCTCCTGTGGAGTCTTTCAGCGGTATTGTCGGTCGACATCGTGTATCGGTAGAGGATAAGATTACTGAGATCCTGAAACGGTTCCGTAGCAGTGAGCGTCTGAGTTTTAATCAGTTGGTTCTTGAAGCGGAAGATCGTTCGGGTGTTGTTGCAGTTTTTCTTGCAGTGCTGGAAATGTCCAAAAACCGAAGGGTACAGATCGAGGAAGAGAACGAACAGTATACACTGATATGGATGGGAGAAAATGATGGAGAGTAACAGAAAATCTGTATACGCCTTGGAGGCCATCCTTTTCGCTGCAGGCGACTCCATGCCGGCAGAAAAGTTGTGTGCTGTACTGGAGATCGATCGGTCGACATTGGAAAGCTGGGCTTCACAGCTGGCCGATGAATATGATTACAATATGCGCGGCATGCGGCTGGTGCGGCTGAATGATCGTTACCAGTTGGTCTCTCGTCAGGAGTATGCCGAACCTGTCCGCAAAGCATTGGAATCCGGAAGGCCACCCGTTCTTTCACAGTCCGCATTGGAAGTGCTGGCGATTATTGCTTATAAACAACCGATCACCCGAGCATATATCGATCAGGTACGCGGTATTGCCAGCAGTCATACAGTGGCAGGTCTGGCAGAAAAGGGATTGATCGAAAGCTGCGGTCGTCTGGATGTTCCCGGACGTCCCAATTTGTACGTGACCACCGAGAAGTTTCTAAGGTCCTTTGGTCTGTCAGATCTGGAGCAGCTTCCTTATGTTGAGGGCTTTGAGATCGAACATGGAAGCGAACAGTTGTCGTTGGAAGCTCAGGAGGGAGAAAGATCATGAAATGGATCGGATTTCTTCTGCTTGGATTTTTCACTTTGATCTTTCTTGTTTTGATTTGTCCTATTTTCGTCCGGATCGATGCTTCCAACGGCACTTTAAGTGTTCATGTGCACATAATAGGCATTTCTTTTAAGGTTTTTCCCATGAAGGAAAAAACCCCGGAAGAGAAGGAAGAAGCCGAGGCACGTAAAGCGGCCAAAGCGGAGCAGAAAGAAAAAGAGAAAGCGGCGAAGGCTGCCAAGGAGCAGGCTGCTGCGGAGAAGGCGCAGGCAGAAGGTAAGCCCATACCCAAGAAAAAGACTTTTGTACAGACACTGACCTTTAACAAGGTTTGTGATCTTCTGGCATTGGCTAAGGAAGCTATCGTTAAGGTGCTTCGAGGTTTTTCTATTCCAACCTTCCGCCTGTATGCCAATCTGAACGGCGGAGACGCAGCCAATACTGCCATTCTGTATGGCGGGGCCTGTAGCTTTATGGGTGCAGTTATGCCCCATTTGGAGCGTGTCTGTCGCATAAAAAAGACCGATGTGCAGCTTTATCCTGCGTTTGAAGGGGAGACTGTTTTTGATTTGACAGTCACCATCCGTACGGTACCCATTCGCCTGGTTGCCGTCGCATTGATTTTGTTGGTTCACTATTTGAAAATAAATAAAAAACATAAGGCGGTGTAAAAATGAGCAGCTTGAATGACGTAATGAATCAGACCATGGCAAAAATGAAGGAGCTGGTTGATGTCAATACCGTAATCGGTAATCCGATCACCACTCCTGATGGAACAACGCTCATCCCCGTATCCAAGGTCAGTTTTGGCTTTGCGTCGGGCGGCAATGATGGTGTTGGCAAAAATGACAAGCCTTCTTTTGGTGCCGGCAGCGGTGCAGGTGTATCCATTGTTCCCATCGCCTTCATGGTAGTCACACAGGGCAATGTCCGCATGATCTATATCGATCCGCCTACCAATTCTTCTCTGGATAAAGTTATCGATATGGCACCTGCGCTGATCGATAAGCTCAAATCCGGCAAAAAAGAAGAGCCCGTTGTCCCCACTCTGTAAGGTCTGACTTTTCCATCCTCGGCATAGGTATTACCGGGGGTGAATCGGATTGAAACGATGGTTATCTTTATGTCTGGCGCTGGTACTGATCGGTAGCATGATGCCATGTCAGGCTGCCGAGTTTTCGGCATCGTCAGCCGTACTGTATGATCCGCTGACACAAAAAGTGCTGTATGATAAAAATGGCAAGGAAGTACGGCCAATGGCCAGTACCACCAAGATCATGACAGCATTGGTGGCGATGGAACTCTATGATATTCATGCATGGGTCGAGATCCGACCGGAGTGGACCGGCATAGAGGGGTCTTCCATGTATCTGAAGTCCGGAGAGAAAATGCAGATCATTGATCTCCTATATGGCCTTCTGCTGATGAGCGGCAATGATGCAGCTGAAGCATTGGCCGGAATATGGACAGGGAACAGGGAAGATTTTATAGCCGTGATGAATCGAAAAGCTGAGATGTTGGGGCTTTCTGATACGGCGTTTGTCAATCCACATGGCTTAGAAGCGGAAGGGCATTATTCTACGGCGCTGGATCTTGCGCGGTTGATGGCTGTGGCCATGACGAATGAAGTTTTCCGGGAAATCACCGGGACGGCATCCTGTCAAAGAGCCGGACGTTATATGCGGAATCACAATAAGCTTCTGACGTTGTATAATGGATGTATTGGTGGGAAGACGGGGTATACCCGTAAAGCCGGACGATGCCTTGTTACAGCAGCGGAACAACAGGGGCGTATGCTGATTGCAGTTACGCTGCAGGCACCGGACGATTGGAGCGACCATACAATTTTGTATGATGCGGCTTTTTCCGATATGGAACAAGTGCAGATTTTCCAACGAGGTATTGTTGGAAGGATCGCTGTTGCAGGTGGAGGCAACTGTCCATTGTACGCAGAAGCAGATTATTCTATAGCATTGCTGTCAGGTGAAGCGAGGAACACGTTTGTGGACATCCATGGTCCAAGATTGGTTTATAGGCCTGTGAAAGCCGGAGAACAATACGGCTATTTAAATGTAAGATTGGGGGAGCAGGTGGTATTTACTACCCCTCTCTATTATGAAAATGAGATCCCGGCAACCGTAAAGGCTTCTGTCTGGAGTATGATACGGCAATGGCTAAGGGATCGATGATATGGAAGTGTATCATGAAAGAAAGATTGCAGAAAATCCTTTCGGCGCAGGGCATTTGTTCCCGTCGAAAGGCTGAAGAATACATCAAGGAAGGCGCTGTAAAGGTTAATGGCATTACAGCACTTTTGGGCGAAAGTGCCGATCCGGAAGTCGATGAAATTACGCTGGATGGTGTTCTGATCAATCAGATCGGTGCAGAAACCGAAGAAAAAGTTTATATTATGCTTAACAAGCCTCGTGGGTATGTTACCACATTGGCGGATGAGTCGGGTCGTCGTACAGTTCTTGATCTGACAGAGAATATTAAGACGCGCATCTATCCTGTCGGCCGACTGGATATGCATTCCGAGGGACTGTTGCTGATGACCAATGATGGTGAGCTGACCAATAAGCTGACACATCCCAAGCATAAGGTTTACAAGACCTATCTGCTTAACATCATTTATGATGATGGACGGCCGGAAGTGCCTGCAGAGCAGATGCTGAGTAAGCCGATGACCATCGATGGCATTCGTCTGGCTCCTGCCAAGTGCCGTAAGATCACCGATTTGGAAGACGGATGTATTCTGACCATCAGCATCCGTGAAGGTAAGAACCGTCAGATCCGTCGTATGTGTACGGCCTGCGGTTTTACCGTTCGTTCCCTCAAGCGTGTATCCATCGGTAAGCTCATGCTGGCCGATCTGCCTGTCGGCGAATATCGTCATCTGACCCGTGAAGAGGTAGAATACCTCAAGTCGCTGTAAAGGGCAGAACCATAGAATACTTTTCTGTGCTGCGGCACAGAGCAGAAATAGAGATAAGGGTGATTAAGAGATGAAGCGTATCAACGAAGCCATTTCTGAAAAATACCAGGGCTTTACCAAGGGTCAGCGTACCCTTGCAGCTTACGTTTCCGAGCATTGTGATAAAGCTGCATTTATGAGCTCCTTTGAGCTGGCCGATGCATCGGGTGTCAGCCAGTCGACCGTCATGCGTTTTGCTGTTGCATTGGGCTATGCCGGTTACGGCGACTTCCAGCAGGCTATGCAGAATGAACTGCAGGGCCGCCTGACCACGTTGTCGGGCTTTGAAAAACAGGAAGAAAAATCGGCCGATCGTGACGCATGGGAGCGCGTTGCTGCCACCGATGCTGTAAATATCAAGAAGAATATCGATCTGAACGATATGGAGGCCATTCGCAACCTCTGTATGCGTCTGAACTTCAGTTCCAAGATCTACATTTATGGTCAGGGATATGCTTCCATTGCAGCTCAGTATCTAAGCGCTTATCTGCGTGTCCTGCTGCGCAATGTCTGCGATGTCAACCATACAGCCATTGAGCCGCTGGCTGCCATTGCCGATATCGATGCAGGTGATCTGCTGCTGCTGATCAGTTTCCCTGTACATACAGACACAACTAAGCGTATGGCTGCTTATGCGCGTCATCGCGGCGCAGGTGTTGCCACCATCAGCGAGGGTGCACGTTCGGAGATCGCCGATTATGCTGACCTCAATCTGGTTTCGGAATATGGCGATTATGGCCTCAACGGCACAATGGCACCCCTCATTTCGCTTTGCGGCAGCATCGTAAGTGTACTTGTCCGCGAAGATGAGAAGGCGCAGAAGAAACTTCGCCTGGCAGAAGAAGCAACAGCTTTCCACATGGGTGACCTGTCATGAGTATTGCGATCATTGGTGCCGGCGCGGCCGGCATGATGGCTGCCATTGCAGCTAAAGATGCAGGTGCGGGAGAAGTTTTCATCCTTGAGCGCGGTGCAAGACCCGGCTGGAAGATCAATATTACCGGCAAGGGCAGATGTAATGTTACCAACAACTGCGATGTACAGACATTGATCAAAAATGTTCCCGGCAATGGACGTTTCCTGTATTCTGCATTTAATCATTTCAATGCAGAAGATACCATGGCTTTTTTTGAGGGACTGAGTGTTCCGCTCAAGACCGAGCGCGGTAATCGTGTTTTCCCGGTTTCCGACAATGCCAAGGATATCAGCGGCGCGCTGATCACAGCCATCAAGCGCCGCGGCATCCGGATCATTACCGATCGTGTTACCGCTATTGAACTGGAAGATGGTGCGGTCTGCGCCGTACGCGGCGAGAAAGGCCGCTATGCCTGCAAGGCAGCCATTTTAGCCACAGGTGGCAAGTCCTATCCCCGTACAGGCTCGGACGGCAGTGGATACAAGTTGGCGCGTGAGGTTGGACACACAGTAACCAAGCTGCGCGCATCGTTGGTTCCGCTTGAAGCAAAGGGAAATATTCCGGCTCAGTTGGAGGGTCTTTCTCTTCGCAATATTGCGGTAACCTTGTCTAAGGATGGTAAGCAGATCTACAATGATTTTGGCGAAATGATCTTCACGCGAAAGGGTGTATCGGGACCGGTCATTCTGAGTTCTTCGGCGCATGTCGCCCGTGATGAACTGTTTCCCTGCAAACTGACCATTGACCTTAAACCTGCCTTGGATGAAGTTACACTGGACAAGCGTGTTCTGCGCGATTTTGAAGAGAATCTTAACCGAGATTTTTCCAATGCGCTGAACAAGCTGCTGCCTTCCAAGATGATCCCCGTTATGGTTCAGCTCTCGGGTATTCCGGCTAATAAGAAGGTCAATGCCATCACCAAACAGGAACGCGCAGCGTTGATCCATCTGATTAAGCATTTTGAGCTGGAGATCACAGGTACTGCACCCATTGATGAGGCGATCATTACTGCGGGCGGTGTTTCCACCAAGGAGATCGACCCCAAGACCATGGCTTCCAAGTTGGTCGATGGCCTGTTTTTCGCCGGAGAAGTCATCGATGTTGATGCCTATACCGGTGGTTTCAACCTGCAGATCGCATGGTCGACAGGTGTATGTGCCGGACAGTCGGCTGCAGAGAGGATGTATATGTATGAATAACACAAATAAGATCAATATTGCCATTGATGGCCCTTCGGGTGCAGGCAAGAGCACCATTGCAAAGTTGCTGGCCGCTGATTTTGGCTTTATCTATGTAGATACCGGAGCCATGTATCGCGCTATCGGTCTGTACATTCTTCGTAAAGGTCTGACAGCAGAGGACAAGCCTGCAATCATCGATTCTCTGAAGGAGATTGAGGTCAATATTGCTTATGTGGATGGTGCACAGCATATTTACCTCAACGGTGAAGATGTATCGGGTCTCATTCGTACCGAGACCGTTTCTCAGTATGCTTCCAAGGTTTCGGCGATTCCCGAAGTCCGTGCATTCCTGTTGGCTCTTCAGCGAGATCTGGCAGCTAAAAACAGCGTTATTATGGACGGCCGAGATATTGGTACAGTTATTCTGCCCGATGCAGAGGTCAAGATTTTCCTGACTGCTGCTGACACAGCACGTGCTGAGAGACGTTATAAGGAACTCATTGAGAAGGGCCAGGACGTCACAATGGAAAGCGTATTGGAAAATATCCGTCTGCGTGATAAAAACGATTCTGAGCGTGCTGCAGCGCCACTGAAGCCTGCAGATGATGCCGTATTGGTCGACACCACCGAGCTGGATCTTCAGCAGTCGGTAGAGGCTATGAAATCTATTATTGTGGAGAAGATGAAGCATGGTGTATAAGATCATTTATTGGCTGATCTATGTTCTGGCCAAAATCGTTTATTGGTTCAGATTTGTCGGTTTGGAAAATATTCCCCAGGGTGCTGCAATTCTTTGCGGTAACCATACTGCCAATGTAGACTCGGTTCTGGCTATTCTGGCTCTGGGCAGTACAAAGCAGCACGCCGCTATGGCTAAGGAAGAGCTTTTTAAAATTCCCGGTTTCAACTGGCTGATTCGTCAGTTGGGTGCCTATCCTGTTGCGCGCGGAAACAATGATATTGCAGCGGTTAAGTTTTCTTTGAAGGTCCTCAAAGATGGCCTCAAGCTGATTATTTTCCCCGAGGGTACTCGTGTTCGTCCCGGCCAGACAGTCGAAGCTAAAGCAGGGGCGGCAATGTTGGCTGTCAAGACAGGTGCACCTCTTGTGCCTATGCACATTACCCCCGGCAGTAAGTTTTTTGGTGCTACCGTTGTCGTCGGTGAACCTTTTTATCCGCAGGTTGAAGGCCGTGCGACAGCTGAGGACTATCAGCGTATTACTGCAGAACTGATGGAGCGTATTTGGGCATTGGATCCCAAGAAGAATTAATAGGGGAGACAATATGGCGATTACGATTGGTAAAACAGCAGGTTTCTGTTTTGGTGTAAAGCGAGCGGTAGATCTGGCTTTCCGTGAAGGCAGAGAACATCCCGAAGACAGGATTTATTCAGCCGGTCCGCTCATTCATAACAGTACGGTTCTGGCACAGCTTAAAGAGGGAAATGTTGATCTTCTGGAAGAGGGAGAAGTTCCTCCTGCAGGCAGTCGTGTCATCATCCGTGCCCATGGCCTGCCCGTGCAGGAGATCCGGCGTCTGGAAGAGGCGGGATGCATCATGATCGATGCAACTTGTCCTAAGGTTGCGCACATTCACCAGATCGTTGTTGAGGAAGCTGCCAAAGGTCGTCGCATACTGATCATCGGCCATCCGCAGCATCCCGAAGTTAAGGGCATTGCCTCTCGTTGCAGTGCACCTGTTATTGCTGAAACGGAAAAGGAAATTGATAATTTTATCAAAAACTTTAGCAAGGAAAAGATTTCCGTCGTATGTCAGACCACTTTCAGCATAAAAAAATACGAGGAGTTTGTAAATAAATTAAAAAACACTTGTAATCAGGTAGTGTTTTTTGATACAATATGTAAGGCGACTGAGTTTCGGCAGCGCGAAGCTGAAACCTGGGCGTCGCAGTCGGACGGGGTGATCGTGATCGGCGACCCGAAGAGCAGCAATTCCAATCATCTGTATGAGTTGTGCCACAGATTGTGTGCCAACACCGTTTTTATCGAAACAGCAGAACAGCTGAATACAGAGCAGTTTAGAAATTGCCGTAACATTTTCATCACAGCCGGAGCGTCCACACCCGATTCGATAATTAAGGAGGTAAACAACAACATGTCTGAAGAAATCAAAAACATCGGCGAGAGCTTCGAAGAACTTCTGGAGCAGTCTTTCAAAACTTTACATACAGGAGAAAAGGTATCTGGTATCATCACTCAGATCAACGCAACTGATATCCACGTTGACCTGGGCGTAAAGCACGCTGGCTATATCCCCACAACAGAGCTGTCTGATGATCCCACATACAGCATTGCCGAGAACATTCACATCGGCGACGAGATCGAAGCCTACGTCATGCGCGTAAACGACGTTGAAGGCCTGGTCATGCTGTCCAAGAAGCGTCTGGACGCTGTTAAGAACTGGGAGATCCTGGAAGCAGCTTGCGAGAACAAGGAAGTTGTTGAGGGTCTGATCGTCGACCAGAACAAGGGCGGCGTCATCGCTAACGTTAAGGGCATCCGCGTCTTCATCCCCGCAAGCCAGACAGGCCTGCCCCGTGAGGCTTCTTTCGAGTCCATGATGAAGACAACACACAAGATGCGTATCACAGAGATCAACAAGCAGAGAAGACGCGTTGTCGGCTCCATCAAGGCTCTGGCTTCCGAGGTCCGCAAGGAAGCTGCTGCTAAGGTTTGGGAGACAATCGAAGTCGGCGCTGAGTACACCGGCGTTGTCAAGTCCTTCACAAGCTACGGCGCATTCGTCGATATCGGCGGTGTTGACGGTATGGTTCACATCTCCGAGCTGTCCTGGAACCGCGTCAAGCATCCTTCCGAGGTTCTGGAAATCGGCCAGGAAGTTTCCGTCTATGTCATCGCTCTGGACGCTGAGAAGAAGAAGATTTCTCTGGGCTACAGACGTGCACAGGACAATCCCTGGACAAAGTTCGAGACAACCTACAACAAGGGTGACGTTGCTAACGTCAAGATCGTCAAGTTCATGCCCTTCGGTGCATTTGCTGAGGTTCTGCCCGGTGTTGACGGTCTGATCCACATTTCCCAGATCTCCGCTGAGCGCCGCATCGGCAAGGCAGAGGAAGTTCTGGAGATCGGCCAGATGGTCGACGCTATGATCACAGAGATCGATAGCGAGAAGAAGAAGATCTCCCTGAGCATCAAGGCTCTGCAGGAGCCCGCTCACGAGGAAGACGCTGAGTAATTTAGCTTGATTTCTCAAGTGCCGCCTGGAAACAGGCGGCACTTTTTCTATGCGAAGAATATGAAAAAAGCTCCCCAAGTTGAACAGGTCCAGTAAAAACGGACAATAGACAAAAAGCCCCCTAATGTAGGAAAATGAAAGTACTACATTAGGGGGTATTTGCATGTCAGGAAGAAAAGGGATGAAACAATATCCGGAATGGATAAAGCAAGAAGTTATAAAGCGGATAGCCGCAGGAGAGAGTCAGCACCAACTTAGTCGGGAGTTCGGAATCAGCAGATACAGTATCCAAAGTTGGTGTGGACTGCGACCGGAAACAAAACTGCGTCAACTTGCACCGCTGCCTAAAGGACGCCCAAAGAGCATGAAAACAATTGAGGATTACAAAAAAGAAAACAAAAGACTTCGGATGGAAGTTTCATTAATGCAGAATTTTCTGCAATCCACAGAAAGGAAGTGAGGCCACAGGCAAAGTATGCGGTTATTTATCGTCACCGAGAAGAATATCCCGGATCCGTCATGTGTCGGTTCTTTGGGGTCTCTCGAAGTGGATACTATGATTTTATACATAGATTAGGTCGCTTTGAAAAGGATGCCGTGCTGGCAGAAGAGATTCGTCAGTTGCAGAAAAGCAGCTATGGTACATATGGATACCGCAGGATGCAGATGGCATTGGCATCGAAAGGTATCTATCATAACCCCAAAACTGTACTGCGAGTAATGGAAAAAGTATGATCTGCTGTCTGAAATCCGTCGCCGTAAGAGATGGGTCAATATGGGACAGCAACTGCACCGCTATGAGAACTTGCTCAACAGAGAGTTTCAAGCTGACAGACCAAACCACAAATGGGTAACAGACATCTCCGACATACACACAAAACAAGGTGTTCTGTATTTGTCCATGATCCGCGATTTGTATGATAATAGCATTGTTGCTTATAAAACAGGTACAGAACAAACGGTAAACCTTGTTTTGGATACTATTCGGCTTGCTGTGCGCAGAGAAAAAAAGAGGGTCGCTGCAGAGTTGCAGCTCCACAGCGACCAGGGCTTTCAATATACTTCACAGGCATATTTTAAGCTAACTCAATCTTATAGGATAACACCGTCCATGTCAAGACGCGGAAACTGCTATGACAACGCCATGGCAGAGAATTTCTTTTCCATCCTCAAAACAGAGTGCATCTACAGGCACAAACCTGCTTCATTTGATGAAGCTAATGAAATAATCGACCGCTACATTTATTTCTACAACCATGAACGCATCCAGTTAAAAACCGGAGTGGCGCCGCTTGCGCTACGCCACTCTGTTTAAAACTTAATATTTACCTACTTGGGGGCTTTTTTGTGCTGTCCGTACAATCTGGGGCAGTTCA
>JAFYOK010000191.1 GCA_017560175.1 Clostridia bacterium
GGAGCAACAGTTGCAACGGTGGGCAGGTTCTGCTTGTTCCAGCCGTTGTTCATACCGCTCTGGACGTTCAGAGCCTTGAAGCCTGCAGCGATCAGAACTGCAACGGTCTGAGAGGACTGCTGGCCGGAGTTGCAGACGACAGCGATGGTCTTGTCCTTGGGCAGCTGATCGATGTAGCCGCCGACTTCATAGTAAGGAACATTGACAGCACCTTCGATGTGGAACTTGGCAAATGTCTCTCTGTCGCGAACGTCGAAGATGAAGTATTCGCCGGGGTTAGCTGCCAGATCGGCTGGCTTGATGACGTTCTTGCCGGCAGGAATGGTCATGGAAACCTTGATGGCTTCCAGCAGAGCAGCTTCGTTCTCGGTCAGCTTGACAGCTGCAGCAGGAACGAATTCGTTAACTGTGGTCTCCAAAGGTGTATCTTCCTTAACGGAGCCCATGCCGCCGCTCAGGGTGTAGGCATTGAAGCCGCCCAGCTGCAGGGAACCGACGATCTGGCCTGCGGTCTGGCCCGAGTAGCAGGCAACGATGATGCGCTGCTCGCGGGGCAGCTGCTCAACATAGTTGACGACCTGCAGGAAGGGGATGTTGACGGCGCCCTTGATGTGGCCGGCAGCATAGTCTTCTGCATCGCGGATGTCGATGATCAGGTCTGTGCCTGCCTCGGCAGCAGCCAGAACCTTATCCAGGGACAGCATGTTCTTGCCCTCGGCGGTCTCAAAATAGGTCTTTGCAGCAGCATAAGCAGCTGTTGTGGGATCAACGGCAGCAAATGCATTGACCGACAGACCCAGAACCATGACCAGGACAAGCAGCAGAGAAATGGATTTCTTCATAATACTCTCCTTTACATAGATGGATAGTTTTTCGGATATTCCTGCCGTTCCAACCGCAGCGGCAAAAATATCCTCTTTCACTCTTTCATTTAGCCACTTTAAATCACCAAAGTCAAACTATATTGAAAATTAGCATAATTAGATTTTATCCATTGAAATTTTATGTAGATCTTGTTTGGGAAGTTTTCCGGAACCTTTCTTCCCCTTTCCGCGTCTATATAGTAAAATGATAGTATAAAATCACACTTCCCCGAAAGGAGCTGACTTTATGAAACGCCATCCCCTTGTATATCCCATACTGGCCCTGCTTCCTGCATTCCTGCTGACCTGGCGGGCCAAAGCCACCATGCTCACGCCCCTGCTGGCGGTGGCGGTTCTTCTGCTCCTATGGTATCTCCAAAACCGTAGAAGTGATGTGCCGGTCGATACTGACAAACTGACAAATGAGATGCTCAATGACCCCTTTGCCATGATGACCCAGATGCGTACCGGCCAGAGCGTTGGCCATCTCCCCTCCCGGCGCGGCGGACTGCACCTGTGGACTGCCGTCTGGGGCGGCTATGTGGCCTGTATCCTCATGGCCGAGCTGGCGACCGGGTATGAAGCTCCCATGGATGTAACGGTCTATCTCCCCTATCTGCTTTGGCTGTTGATTTTGATGATGCAGGATTGGCAATCCAAAATGACTTGGCGAAGCCCTATCCGCTTTACCTATCCGTATTTCACACTATCATTTTCGTCTTATCTTCTCCTTTGGAAAGCCGATGCTGTTCTCACAGCCCCCTTCATCGGTCTTGTCGCGTTTACGATCGTCCAGTGGCTCTATAATACAACGAAGCAGCCCCACCATCCCGATCATGGCAAAGAACTGGAGCAGATGACCGCCGCCCAGATGAACGACCCTTCGCTGGCCGGTGCTTCAGCACGCGGCGGCGACCGCGGCGGTGCTTTTCTGCCCACCCGTGATATTCGAGCTTCTGATCTGCAGCGTGCCACCGTCGGTTCGTGGATCGTTGTTGTCCTCACCCTGCTGGGCAGTCTGGCCCAGCTTGCCGACCGGGTCGATACCCTCTCCTTCCACAGCCTTTCCCCCTTTATCCCCTATATTCTGTTGATCACCGCAGGTATGCTGATGGAACGCATCGACCTCTATCTTGAACGCAAGGGCAAGCAGAGCAATCTGACCATTGTTCTTCTGATCTTACTTCCCATCTGTTTTCTGCTTTTCATCACCGACCTGCCTTTGGTTGGCTATGTGGTCACCGGCGAAGGGGATGCCAATATGGCCTTTGGCGACTTTACCCTCTACCCCAAATGGGACACTGTTACCGTCACCGATGTTGAACTGACCGGCGATGATCCCCATCTGATGGCTGACCTCGCCCATCCTCTCCGTTTCACATACGATCATTACGGCACGACCGAAATGGCCGTCCACTACCGCTTCCTCGGCATGGAACGCACCTACTATTTTGACATCACCATCTATCCCGGCACGCTTGTCGGTCGAGTCTATGCGTGGGATCGCATCACCCAGACCGATGAGTTCGGCCACCGTGTAGAGGGTGATCTCATGGAACCCCCGGAGCAATAACCTATACAAAAACCCCCGAAGGAATACTCCTTCGGGGGTAATTTTATGACTATTCGTAATATCTAAGCCGAAATCAACTTAGAGTGCGCGGCTCTTGACCTCGTCTTCCAGCATAGCCAGGAATTCTTCGAAGGCCATAACTGTGGTCTCGCCTGTCTTGCGTGCGCGGACAGCAACCTGACCGGCTTCGGCTTCCTTGTCGCCGAGGACCAGCATGTAGGGAACCTTCTCCAGCTGGGCCTCACGGATCTTATAGCCGATCTTCTCGCTGCGTGTGTCGTTTTCAACACGGTAGCCCATAGCAAACAGCTTGTCGTAGATCTGCTGTGCGTACTCGTGTGTACGGTCGGTGATGGGCAGCAGCTTGACCTGGACGGGAGCCAGCCATGTGGGGAATGCACCGGCGAAGTGCTCGGTGATAACGCCGATGAAACGCTCGATGGAGCCCAGCAGCGCACGGTGGATCATGACGGGGCGATGCTTCTCACCGTCTGCACCGGTGTACTCCAGCTCAAAGCGCTCGGGCAGCTGCATATCCAGCTGGATTGTACCGCACTGCCATGTACGGCCCAGAGAGTCGGACAGCTTGAAGTCCAGCTTGGGGCCGTAGAAGGCGCCGTCGCCCTCGTTGACGGTGTAGCCCTTGCCCATAGCTGTGATAGCATCCTTCAGGATCTCCTCAGCGCCGCGCCATGTAGCCTCTTCACCGATGTGGTCTTCGGGCATGGTGGAAACTTCGATCTTGTAGGTCAGGCCGAAGGTTGTATAGATCTCGTCGAAGATCTGTACGCACTTCATGATCTCGTCCTTCATCTGATCCCATGTCATGAAGATATGTGCATCGTCCTGTGTGAAGACGCGGACACGGAACAGGCCGTGCAGTGCGCCCGACAGCTCGTGGCGATGAACAGTACCCAGCTCGGCCATACGCAGAGGCAGGTCGCGGTAGGAACGGGGCTGATTCTTATAAACCAGCATACCGCCGGGGCAGTTCATGGGCTTGATGGCGTAATCCATCTCGTCGATGACGGTGGTGTACATGTTTTCCTTATAGTGATCCCAGTGACCGGAACGCAGCCACAGGTCACGGTTGAGGATCTGGGGTGTCTGGACCTCAACATAGCCATAGCGGCGATGGACGCCTCTCCAGTACTCCAGCAGAGTATTCTTCAGATCCATGCCCTTGGGCAGGAAGAAGGGGAAGCCGGGGCCTTCCTCGGTCATCATGAACAGACCCAGTTCCTTGCCCAGCTTGCGGTGGTCGCGCTTCTTAGCCTCTTCCAGAGCGGTCAGGTAAGCCTCCAGGTCCTCCTTGGAGGTGAAAGCTGTGCCGTAGATACGCTGCAGCATCTTACGGTCGGAGTCGCCGCGCCAGTAAGCACCGGTGACCGATGTCAGCTTGATGGCCTTGACTGCCGATGTGGAGGGCAGGTGGGGACCTGCGCACAGGTCGGTAAAGTCGTCCTGCTTATAGAAGGAGATAACTGCATCTTCGGGCAGATCGTTGATCAGCTCGACCTTGTAGGGCTCGTCCTTCATGAACTCCAGAGCTTCTGCACGGGGCAGCTCAAAGCGCTCCAGGCGGATGCCCTTCTTGACGATCTTCTTCATTTCCTTCTCGATCTTGTCCAGATCTTCCTGGGTGAAGGGCTCGTCACGGTCGAAGTCATAGTAGAAGCCGTTATCGATGGCAGGACCGATGGCGAACTTGACTTCGGGATAGAGATGCTTAACAGCCTGAGCCAGGATGTGAGCGGCGGTGTGGCGCAGTGTCCAGCGGCCGTCGGCGTCATCCCATGTGTTGAACTTGACGACGTCGCCGTCGTGCAGCTCGGTGGGCAGGCTGAGGTTATTGCCGTTGATGTCGCAGGAGATGGCCTTCTTGTATTCGTCGCCCATGACCTGCTTTGCGAAATCGAGGGCCAGTGTGCCGTTCTCGATCTCGTAGTTCTGACCATTTACAGTTACGTTGATCATGATAGTTTTCCTTTCTCTTTTTTCCGGGAAAAAATAAAAGCCCCCGTGCCATAACAGACACAGAGGCGGAAAGATTTCCGTGGTTCCACTCTGATTGCAGTACAGATATACTGCCACTCATTATGCCGAATAACGCCGGCGAAACGTCGCGCATTACTGTGAGTTCACACGCGCTCCTCACGGGAGGTACCTTTTGTTCATGAACCAAGACGGCTTGCAGCACAATGGCCGTCCTCTCTGGTGGATCATATCTGAACATCGGGGCCCGGTCTCAGGATTTGGTCGGGGGTTATATTTTCCGATATCGAGTAAATTATACCGTTATACCTGCTAAAAGTCAATATAATGGATTTAATTTGTTGATAAGAAAAGGCTCCGTCGAAACGGAGCCTTTTCTCTATCTCATGGGGTGACCCCCAGATGTGCAATGGGTTAAATTAGAAGTTCTTGGCAGCCAGCTGGAAGTAAGCCTTGGGATGTGCGCAGACGGGGCACAGCTCGGGAGCGCCGGAACCAACATGGATATGGCCGCAGTTTCTGCACTGCCACATGTGCTGACCTTCACGCTCGAAGACGATGCCTTCTTCGATGTTCTGTGCCAGGCGGAGGTAGCGCTCTTCGTGCTCCTTCTCAACAGCGGCAACAGCCTCGAACTGTCTTGCGATCTCATCGAAGCCTTCCTCACGAGCTGTAACAGCCATGGAAGCGTACATATCGGTCCACTCGTAGTTCTCGCCTGCAGCAGCGTCCTTCAGGTTCTGCAGTGTGCCGGGAACCTTGCCGCCATGCAGCAGCTTGAACCACATCTTAGCGTGTTCCTTCTCGTTGTCGGCTGTTTCGGTGAAGATGGCAGCGATCTGCTCGTAACCATCCTTCTTGGCCTGGCTTGCGTAGTATGTGTACTTGTTTCTTGCCTGGGACTCACCGGCGAATGCGATTTCCAGATTAGCAGCTGTCTTTGTACCCTTCAGTTCCTTCATAATAGTAGCCTCCTGTTTTTTATTGTTTTTCTTTTTTATTATCTTTCACGGGGAATTACTTACTTGTTTAGCAGATCTTCTCAAAGTCGCAGGCACCATGCTTGCAGAGGGGGCAAACGAAATCTTCGGGAAGGTCTTCCTGTTCATAGACATATCCGCATACCACACATCTCCAGCCCTTTTCTTCCTTCTTCATCCGGGGCTTGGGCTTAACGTGCTCCTGATAGTAGGCGTAGGTCATGGGCGGCTCGTTGGCCAGCTTTTCTGCGTCGGTCACAGCAGCGATGAACAGTGTGTGGGTATCCAGGTCAATGGCCTGCTCGACCCAGCAGCTCATCCATGCTGTGGTATTGCGTGTGATATAGGGGATGCCTGTGATGCTGCGGGGCTGTTCAAATCCCGCAAACTTGTCGGTGTCGCGGCCGGTATGAAATCCGAAACGCTCAAACAGTTCAAATCCGGCGCTCTGACCGATGATCGAAAGGTTGAATGCGTTGTTCTTGAGGATCATATCGTGGGTCAGGTTCTGCTTATTGACAGCAATGCTGATGCGGTTGGGATTGGATGTCAGCTGAACAGCGGTATTGATGATACAGCCGTTGACCTTTTCTCCGTCTTTGGCTGTCAGTACATAAAGGCCGTAGCCGATATCATACATTGCTTTCTTGTCCATAAGTTCCTCCTGTTATGCGTCTTTGGCCAGGCACTTGCTGCATATACAGCTGACCTGGAGATGATAGCCGGTCACCTTTGCGCCGCCTGCTTCGATGCGGCTGAGAAAATCCTCCAGCTCTACCGAACAATCGAGCATCTCTCCGCAGGTGGTGCAGACCATGTGATCGTGGGGGTGCATGTTGCGGTCGTATCGATCGGGCCCTCCCGGGATCTCGATCTTTCGGATGATCCCCTCAGCACATAGGCTGCTGAGATTTCGGTAGACGGTGGCGATGCCGAGCTTTGGCATCTCGGCCTTGGCCGCCAGAAAGATCTCATCGGCGGTCATGTGGAAGGGCGTTTCCCGGATGACCCTGAGTATTGCCGCTTGCTGTTTGGTCATTTCGGTTGTCCTCCTGTTTTGTTTGAGAATGATTATCATTCTTGATTTTATTATACTAAAAAGATCCCGTTTGTCAATCCCTTTTTTCAAAATCTTTTCGGTATTTTTATTTTAGCCGCTTCAAGCAGCTTTATACCAAATATTGCAGGTTCATATATATTGGATCACCTAATTCATATCCGATATTTCGTCTATAATCAAATGATCTATGATCTGCGACAATTCCTGCCAGCCATCTCCATGGGTACGGATACAGAACATATACCGATTCTCACCATTTTCATCACCATCAACCGTTGTCCACGAGACAGAATTATCAGCCCCTTCGAGAACTTCTTTCAGCAGCTCTCCTCCATTATCCAGCGCCTCCTGCTCCAGATCCTTGATCTCCAACCGTGTACCAACAATCTTGCCCGAGCCGGTAGGTTCCAATTCTTTATAAAAGAAAGTCACGTAATCGTCCGTTGAATCCTGCTCACCAAGAAACAGAATATAACAAAAACTATCTTTTTCGATTCTTTCTGCTTCCTGCATGCGTTCAGGCAGCCAGCCAAAGGTAATATTGCCGATGATCACTTCCGTATCGGAATTCTTTGTTGCTGCCATATTGACGTTCTTTGCTGCAGAGGCACATCCCGTAAGAAGCAGAAGCATCATGCAGAGAATACATAGTATCTGTCTTTTCATTATCTTCACTCCTTTTCTTTTATTATATCAAATCGGTAACGCAATAGTCAAACGATGCGGATATCTGCAGTTACCTACATTTACTTTGCTCAAAATGCAAAAAATCCCCCGACCGAAAACGGTCGGGGGATAAAAAACAGTTTTTACTTTGCGATGGAAGCCAGCAGGTCGGCGTCCATGAAGACGTCCAGAGCGCAGGCAGCCATAGCCTTGACAGCAGTCAGGTTGGCCTTGAAAGCCAGCTCGCCGTTAACGTGTGCCAGGAAGGCTTCGTTGTGGCAGGCGCTGCCGTCGGTGTTCTCAACATCCAGAGCAACGTAGCAGGTAGGAACGACGCGGGAAACGTTGCCCAGGTCGGTGCTGCCCGAGGGGAGCTGCTTGCTCTTGTCGTAGTTGGTGTAGCCGATGGCATCCAGGTTCTTGGCCATCTGCTCGACCAGTACGGGGTGGCAGTTGAGGTTGTCGAAGGAGTTTTCGTAGAAACGATAGCTCATCTTCGCGCCGGTCATCAGCTCAGCACCCTTGGCGCAGTTGATGACCTTCTGTGTAACGGTGTTCAGATAATCTCTGTCGGCTGCGCGGCAGAAGATCTTGTAAACCGAATGTGCGGGAACGATATTGGGTGCTGCGCCGCCATCCTCGATGATGCCGTGGATACGGGTATCGGGTGTGACATGCTGACGCAGAGCGTTGATGCCGTTGATCATCAGGTAAGCTGCATCCAGGGCATTGACGCCGTCCCAGGGCTTTGCAGCTGCATGGGCAGCCTTACCCTCGAA
>JAFYOK010000192.1 GCA_017560175.1 Clostridia bacterium
CTTATGGGCTTTGATGATTTCAAACCCGGCGACAACATTCTGGTCTGCGATATCGAACACCCCTCGGTGCTCATGCCCTGCCTCAACGCGCGCAGGCTGCGTGGCATCGAGACCCGTGTCCTGCCTGCCGCAGAAGGCGAATATCTGCCTGCCCGGATGTTCATGGATGCGGCCGATGAGCATACCCGCATGATCGTCCTCAGCCATGTCCAGTCGGGCAACGGCTGCAAGGCTGATCTGCAGGCGCTGGGTACCTTCTGCAAGGAAAAGGGCATCTACCTCATCGTCGATGCCATCCAGAGCCTCGGTTTCTCGGTCTTTGAAGCCGAAAAGTGGGGTGTATCGGCAGTATCTGCCGGCGGCTATAAGGGTCTGCTGGCCGGCGAGAGCAGCGCTTTCCTATGGGTATCTCCCGATCTGCTGCCCCACATCTGGCCCACCTATACGGCTGCCGGTCTGGCCATGACGGTCGACCGTACCGTTCCCGGCCTCGATCTGACCTGCACCGATCCCCACAGCGCACGCAAGCTGGAAAACAGCTCCCTCGATGCACCCGGTATCTATATGCTCCATGCCGGTATTTCCCGGGTATTGGAGATCGGCCCTCGGAGCATTCAGACCCACATCCGCAATCTTTATGAGATGCTGTGGGACGGCCTTTCCGCCCTGGGCATCCATCCGGTCACCCCTAAGGAAGAAAGCGGCTCCTGCGCCGCTGTGGCCTTCGATCTGCCCGATAAGGACGCTTTCTTTGAAGGCATGAAGGCACGTGGTATCGTCCTGACCAATTCCCGTCTGCTCCGCATCTCTCTCGGCGCATTCAACACTTACGAAGATGTCGAAAAGGCGCTAGCTGCAGCCAAGGAAGTTTTGGGACGCTGAGATGGATTCCTATCCTAAACGAAAACGACTTCGATTATATGGCTATGATTACAGCATGTACGGCCTTTACTTTATTACAATTTGCACGTTTGAAAAACAGTGTATTTTAGGCAGTATTCCTGTAGGGGCCGATGCCCATATCGGCCCACAGATCAAGCTAACTTCCTATGGAGAAATCGTAAAAAAGCACTTGCTAAACATTAAGACTTTAGATCAATTCTGTATTATGCCCAATCATATTCACATGATCCTGTCTCTTTCAGATGACGGGCCGATGTGGGCATCGGCCCCTACAAAAGTGCAGTCGGTATCACAAATCGTTCGATCTTTCAAAACACTTTGTACTAAGGAAATCGGTCATTCAATTTTCCAACGATCATTTTACGACCATATTATTCGCACCGAAAAAGAATACTACAAAATATCCCAATATATTTACAACAACCCAGCACAGTGGGAAGCCGATCAGCTATACCAAAATGACCCCACCTAAAATAGCCTGTCCACAGCTTGGACAGGCTTTTTTCATGCCAATTTTCTTTTAAAAACTACCCTTTTCAAAGAAATCGACGGCCATCTGTGCAAAAACAGCGGCCATATCGGGCAGAACGCGCTCATCGAGGACGAACTTATTACTGTGCAGACCAAACTGGCCCTTGGTCTCGGGGGTGGCGATACCGGCAAAGACATAAGCGCCGGGGACACGGGTGATGTACTCGCTGAAGTCCTCGCCGCCCAGATGGGGCATCAGATCTTCCTTGACCTTATCGGCACCGAGGATCTTTGCTCCGGCATTGAGGGCAAAGGGAATGGCCTCAGGTGTGTTATGAACGGCATCACCATAGCGAGTGCTGACTTCAGCGGTGGCATCGTTGGCCTCGGCAATCTGCTTGGAAATCTGCTCGACCAGGCGTGCCATCTCGGCGATGACTTCCTCTCTGTCGGAGCGAAGAGTACCGGTCATGGTGCAGCAATCGGGGATGATGTTGCTCTTGACCTGGGGGCCCGACTGGATGGTGCAGACCGACAGGACGCGAGCCGC
>JAFYOK010000193.1 GCA_017560175.1 Clostridia bacterium
CTGGAGATCGCTTCCATGGATCGGGGCAGCCTGGCCATTCGGGGACGCATAAGTGCCGTTGTTATGGAGGAAAAGCCATGATCGGGCAGATGCTGCATTTCTGCCGTGGGTATGTGGCGCTGGAAGTACAGGGAGCATCGTTGGAGAGGTTTGTCGATCTCTGCCGTAAAAATGGCATCCTGCTCTGGCAGGTCAGGCGGAAGGATCTGGATTGCATGACCCTTTGCATGGATGCGCAGGACTGGGCATGGGTGGAGGGACGCTGTCCTTCGGTCTGCTGTACGGCCAGGGTATTGCACAGAGAGGGGCTGCGTTTGCGGCTGTATCCCATGAGAAGGCGGCCTTTTCTGTGGGTAACGGCCATGCTCTGTATGGCGCTTTGCCTGCTGTCGGGGCAGGTTTTATGGAATATCCGCATCGAGGGATGTTCCGATATCCCGCAGCGTGAGATCTACGACCAGCTGCGTGGACTGGGTTTGGAAACCGGGCGGCTCAAGAGAAGTATCGACAGCAGGGTCATTCGGGGGGAGATCATGACCCTGCGGGATGACCTGGACTATCTGACCATCAACATCCGAGGCACCGAAGCCCTTGTGACAGTGACCGAAAAAGACCCGGAGAAGCGGAAGAATGAGCTGCCTCAGCCCTGTGACCTCTATGCCGACCGAAGCGGTGTGGTTGCCCTTCTTCGTGTGCGCACGGGGGAGAGCGCAGTTGCGGTGGGGGATACGGTCATTCCGGGAGATCAGCTGGTCAGCGGTCGGATGACCAGCAGTCGGGGAGAGCGCAGACAGGTTGCCGCCGATGCCGATGTGCTTCTTCGGACATGGCCGCGGATGACTGTGGCCATGTCGGATAAGATCTATGGATATATCGAAACAGGGGAACAGATCACGAGATGGAGCATTGTGATCGGAAACCGTCGTCTGTCCCTGCCTTGTATTGAAAAAATCGGGGATGCGTGCTATTATAAAACAATGGAGACAACTGCCGTTTCGCTGGGAGAGGGCTATTTTTTCCCACTCACCCTCGTCCGTGAGACCTGGCATTTATGCACAGCCCAACGGCTGGAGCTTTCCGAGGCGGCCTGCGGTGAAGTTCTCCATGCCGCCTGCCTCCGTCTGCTGGAGGAACGCTGTCTCTCGGACAGCGTGGAAGAGACCGCATTTGAAGTGGTCTTTGAACCCGACACCACCGGCATCTATGCCATCCTGCAGGCTGAGGCCCTGGAACAGACAGGAAGGAAAATCCCAATTTTAGGAGAAAACTAAATGATCGAACAAGTTGTCAATGTCGAACGCATCGAACAGATCATCAATCTTTTCGGCTCCTTTGATGAAAACATCAAGCTGCTGGAAAAGGAATACAATGTCCATATCATCAACCGTGATACCGAGCTGCGCATTTCCGGCGACGCCGAAGATGTCATGTATGCCCAGAAGGCCATCGAATCCCTGTTGGCTCTGGCTGCAAGAGGCGAGCAGATCTCGGTACAGAATGTAAATTACGTCATTTCTCTGGTCCGTGAGGGCCAGCAGGACAAGCTGGATCAGATGGGCAAGGGCGTCATCTGCGTCACCGTCCGCGGTAAGCCGGTCAAGGCCAAGACCCTGGGTCAGCAGTCCTATATCGACGCTATTCAGAGCAATATCGTCACCGTCGGTGTCGGCCCTGCCGGTACAGGTAAGACCTACCTGGCTGTTGCCTGCGCCGTTGCCGCTTTCCGCCGCAAGGAGATCAACCGCATCATCCTGACCCGTCCTGCCGTTGAAGCGGGCGAAAAGCTGGGCTTCCTGCCCGGTGACCTGCAGAATAAGGTCGACCCCTATCTGCGCCCCCTCTATGATGCCCTCTTTGATATGTTCGGCCCCGAAGCCTACCACCGTTACCTGGAGCGCGGCAACATCGAAGTCGCTCCTCTGGCCTACATGCGCGGCCGTACCCTGGACGATGCCTTCATCATCCTCGATGAGGCGCAGAACACTACACCTGAGCAGATGAAAATGTTCCTCACCCGTATCGGCTTCGGTTCCAAGGCAGTCATCACCGGCGACGTCACCCAGATCGACCTGCCCGGCGGCAAGACCAGCGGCCTCAAAGAGGCCTGCAACGTCCTGCAGGGCATCGATGATATCGCCATCCAGTACCTCGACCACCGCGACGTCGTCCGCCATGAGCTGGTCGCCAAGATCATCCAGGCTTACGACAAGCACGACAAGGCCAAGCAGAGCCGCGAGGCACGCAAGAAAGAGTTCAAGATCAAGAAGGATCAGTATTATAATCGTCCCCAGAACAATCGATAAGGAGAATATCTTTGTCAAAGGATTGTAGGGGAGGAGCTTGCTCCTCCCGTCTGTGACCGATAACAAAAGAGACAAAATGGGAGGTTGAAGAAAATGCCCATCGTAAAAATCAGAAAGTATACCCCCAAGCCCCTGCAGATCAATCTGCTGGGCGAACCCGAATGCCGTGACAGCGAGGCTGAGGCTCTCATCGTCACCGCGGCAAGAGCCACCTTTGGTGCTTTTGCCTACCCCTTTATGGCATCGGTCGACATCACCCTGGTCAGCGATGAGGAGATCCGCGAGATCAACCGCGAACATCGTCAGATCGACCGCTCTACC
>JAFYOK010000194.1 GCA_017560175.1 Clostridia bacterium
GATCTGTGGGACGCAGGATGATAGAAAAATAAAGGCCGGTACCCTGAGGGGAGAAAAAACTGCGGCCCAGACGGCCTTTGCCTTTGGATTGGTATTCGGCCTGTACGACGGTAAACTGGGGTGCGCCGCCTGCGGCCAAACCTTTGGCATCATCGTTGGTGCTGCCTGTTTCTACAGCAGTGATCAGATGAAAATCTTTATGACAGAGCGCAGCGGTGACCGCTGTCGCGTTTAGTGTTTTAAGCATGTTATTCCTTCTTTCTGTCCAAACGGTAGCAGAAAATGAAAGAAAAGTCAAGAAAGATGGAACATAGCCCGGTGTACAGCCGTCTACATGATATAGGTTACATAACCAGCGTGCCGTTTTCATCTTCTACAAGGAAGAAGATGTTTTCCTCCTGACCGGTCTCGGCATTGACATAGACAATGACATGGCTGCCATCGGCATCTCGACAGATATATTCCCGACAAAGGACTTCGTATTGGCCACCGGTGGGGATGAGGGCCAATCCTTCCGAAAGGATCTCCAATCGATCGCTGAGAATGGCGCGGCCTTTTTCCGCAGAAATCACAGGTCGGGGAAGGGTGCGGCTGTGATGACTCATCAGATAACCGCGAGCCTCAATACCGATCACCGTGCCGTTGTCCAGGGCGACCGTGACTTTGATGAGGTCGCCGTAGACTGTAATATCGTTTTCGGTGTAGGCAAAATTGATGGTGATGGTATTGTCGAAAAGGGCATAGTAGCTTTCTTTCATGTTGGTGTAACCATGAGCGGCCAGCCATGCTCGTGCATTGGCAATGGCTTCTTCGGCGGTCAGCATGGCATATCCAACGGCGCGAGGCTGGCGATAGCTGAATACGAGACCACCTTGCTTGGAAACCTCAAGGGTTGTCCCATCTTCGGCGGCCAGGCACCATGCCGGCAGAACTGCGTTTTCCGTTTCATAAAGGAGAGAAAGATCGGTAATCGCAAGACCGCTGAAGGCGGCTGCGTGGGCGATGGCTTCTTCCGAAGAAACCTCGGGCAGATCCTCTGTCAGCAGAGGGGTCTGATAAGAAAGATGCTCAGAGAAAGATCCGTCATAAATAAGGGTGGCATATTCGGGAAAATTCTGCTCGACCCCCTGCATGCCTTCCGAAAGGCCGCCGGAAGAATGAACGCCGCCTGTCAGCAGATTGCTGTAGGTCAGCTGGCCGAGATCCAGCTGCTCTTTGATGGTGCCGATCTCACGGGTCACTTCTTCCGAACCGACGTACAGGGAGTCCAGTGCGGCACGGTGTTCCTCGCTGACAGGCAGACCTTCTGCTGAAGAAGACAGCAGATAATAGGCGAAATCGCCGGTCTGCCCGACAAATTTCTGTGTGCTGTCGAGGGCGCCTGCTTCCAGAGAGAGGGCCGACATGGCGCTTTTGGCATTTTCGGCACTCTGCATGAGCTGGGCCGAGATGGTCTGGAAACTATGGGGTGTCGAGGCGTATCGCAGCTTGCAAAGGGCAGCGTCCATCTGCGAAAGTTCGGAAACCAGTTGGCTCATAGCCCGTTGGCTGCCATAGGTCAGCTGCTGGCCATAGCTGTTTGCCATACGGGCGTAATGAATGGTAGATCCTGCAAAGAGCAGGGAAAGGGCGGCCAGAAAGAAAGTGGCCTTTTTGAAAAAACGATCCATGGGAATACCTCCAAAGATAGATGGAGATAGTATGTGACACTTGGAAACAATTATTCCTTTAACAACATAATGTGCTGAAAAGGCTTGCATTGTATGTTGGCAGGGTGCTATAATATGTAATAATGCCTATGGTATAGGCATTTCATAAATGTATATTAGTGAAAAGAAGGTATAAAGAATATGAGCGAGATCAATACCGGTGCAGCAGCTGCTGCACAGAATGGTGAGGCCAAGCCTCCCAAGAAGAAAATTTCTCTGAGTTTTATCCAGCCTTCGGGTGCCATCACCCTGGGCAATTATCTGGGCGCCCTCAAGAACTGGGTTTCCATTCAGGACAGCGGCGAGTTTAACTGCCTCTACGCGGTTGCCGACCTCCATGCGCTGACCGTTCGCCAGGATCCCAAGGCGCTGCGCAATCAGATCTACCAGGGTCTGGCTGTTCTGCTGGCTGCAGGCATCGATCCCGAGAAGAGCGTTGTCTTCCAGCAGAGCCATGTACATCAGCATGCAGAGCTGGCCTGGATCCTCAACTGCTACACCATGTTTGGCGAGCTGTCCCGCATGACACAGTTCAAGGATAAGTCGGCCAAGTATGCCGACAATATCAATGCAGGTCTCTTTACCTATCCTGCACTGATGGCTGCCGACATTCTGCTTTATCAGACCGACTATGTTCCCGTCGGCCAGGATCAGAAGCAGCATCTGGAGATCGCCCGTGACATTGCCAACCGCTTCAACGGCATCTATGGCAAGACTTTTACCGAGCCCGAACCCTACATCACAAAGGCCGGTGCCCGCATCATGAGCCTTGCTGAGCCCACCAAGAAGATGAGCAAGTCGGATCCCAACAAGAATGCCATCATCACCATCATGGATACGGATGCTGAGATCATCAAGAAGTTCAAGCGCGCTGTTACCGACTCGGGCAGTGAAGTCCGCATGGGCGAAGGCAAGGACGGCATTAACAACCTGATCAACATTTACAGCGCTGTTACCGGCATGGATGTCGAAGCCATCGAGCGTCAGTTTGAAGGCAAGGGTTACGGCGACTTCAAGATGGCCTGCGGTGAGGTCGTTGCCGACACCGTCCGCCCCATCCGTGAGAAGGTCACCGAATACATGAACAATAAGGATTATATCGACGAAGTCTGCAAGAAGGGCGCATTCATGGCTTCCCGTCTGGCCCAGCGTACGCTGGATAAGACCTACAAGAAGGTCGGTCTGGTTCTGCCCAAGGCAGACTAAGCGGGGAGTGGACTATGGGAAACAGTGTCATTCTCACATCCCTGATGGCCTTTGCCACCGCACTTGTCATCGCTTTTGCGCTGACTCCGGTGGTCAAGTCCTTCGCTTTTAAGATCGGTGCTGTCGACGTTCCCAAAGACAATCGCCGTATGCACAAGACCCCCATTCCCAGAGTCGGCGGTCTGGCCATCTATATGGGCTTTCTGATCAGTGCTCTGGTATTTGGTAATATCACGCCCGAACTGCAGGCCATTCTGCTGGGTTCGGTCGTTCTGATCCTGCTGGGTGTCGTTGACGATGTTGTTGCACTTTCGCCCAAGATCAAGTTTGTCGGACAGATCGCAGCCGCAGTTATCGTTATGGTAGCCGGCGTTCGTGTTGAGGTTCTGAGCAACCCCATCGGTGGTGGTTTCTTCCATCTCGGTTGGCTCTCCTATCCCATCACACTACTTTGGATCGTTGGCATGATCAATGCCGTCAACTTCATCGACGGTCTGGATGGTCTGGCCTGTGGTGTTTCGTCCATCGCATCGCTGACCGTCTTTACCATCGCATTGCTGGTTTCCGAGCCTTATGTTGCTGTCATTATGGCAGCGCTCACCGGTGCATGTTTCGGATTCCTGCCCTACAACATGAATCCTGCTAAAATTTTTATGGGTGATACCGGCTCGATGTTTCTGGGCTATATGCTTGCAGTCATGTCGATCAACGGCCTGTTCAAGCTGTATGCCGTCATCTCCTTTATCGTACCTTTCCTGATCCTGGGTCTGCCCATCTTTGATACAGCGTTTGCCATCGTCAGACGTCTGCTCAAGGGTCAGAGCCCTCTGCAGGCCGACCGCGGCCATATCCACCATCGTCTGGTAGATCTTGGATTTGGTCAGAAGCAGTCGGTTGCCATCCTGTATGCCGTCAGCGTCGTTCTTGGCCTGGCAGCCGTTATTTTCACCACCAGCGGCGAGATGAAGATCGCCATTCTGGCTGTAGCCATTTTGCTGTGCTTCTTCTTCGCCATGAACATCAAAGTCAGCCATAAGAAACAAGAGGAGCAGAAAGCTCCCCATGAGGAACAGAAATGAACAAGATCAAAGTAATGCTGGTTTTTGGCACTCGTCCCGAGGCCATCAAAATGTGTCCGCTGGTTAAGGAACTGGAACAGATCCCCGAGATCGATCCTATCGTCTGTGTTACCGGTCAGCATCGTGAGATGCTGGATCAGGTTCTGCAGGCCTTTGAAATCACTCCTGATTTCGACCTGAACATTATGGAAAAGAGCCAGACTCTGTCGTCGGTCACTTCCAAGGTTCTGATGGGTCTGCGCGAAGTCTTCCAGAAGAACCGTCCCGATATCGTTCTGGTCCATGGTGATACCACCACTTCCTTTGCTGCCGGTCTGGCTGCTTTCTACGATCAGATCAAAGTCGGTCATGTCGAGGCAGGTCTGCGTTCTTTTGATAAGAACTCGCCCTATCCCGAAGAGATGAATCGTCTGCTGACCGGTCGTCTGGCCGACCTGCATTTCTCGCCCACACCGGCCAACAAGAAGAACCTCGACCTGGAGGGTGTCCGCGAGCACGTTTATATTACCGGTAATACAGTTATCGATGCACTTAAGACGACCGTACGTGAGGACTATGTTTTTGCCTGCGATGCACTCAACCACATCGACTACACAAAGCGTGTTGTTCTGATGACTGCACACCGCCGCGAGAACTACGGCAATCCCATGGAAAACATCATGCAGGCAGTTGCGCAGCTGGCAGGGGAGCGTCCCGATGTCACCTTTGTATATCCCGTACATCTCAGCCCCTATGTTCAGGAAACTGCCCATAAGTATCTGGATAACTGCCCCAATGTCATGCTGACCGAGCCTTTGGGTGTCTTTGATATGCACAATATCATGAGCCGTGTTTTTATGGTCATGACCGACTCCGGCGGCCTTCAGGAAGAGGCACCTGCGCTGGGTAAGCCGGTTCTGGTCCTGCGCCGTGAGACAGAGCGCCCCGAAGCTGTTCAGGCCGGTACGGTCGAGATCGTCGGCACTGGCAAGGATGATATTCTGGAACATGCCAACCGTCTTTTTGATGATGAGGCACATTATATGCACATGAAGCGCGCCGTCAATCCTTATGGTGACGGTGATGCCTGCGGCCGCATTGCCCAGGATCTGCTGTATTACTTCGGCCTGGCAGATGAGCCTGCTGCCGAGTTTATTGCCGAATAAGCAAAAGTTGTCGAACAGGGCAGAAAAGGACAGGAGGGATTCTTATCAAACATAAAGGTATGGCTCCCGCTGCCATTGCTGCCATATTGATCATGGCAGCTGCGCTTTTACTCAGCATGTTTGACTTTTCCTTTTTGCGCGGAGAAGAGGAAGCCCATATTATTCTGCCCGGCAAAGATGGACAGGATATGACGGTGGAAACAGAAGCGCATACCGAAAATCTGGAAATGCTCCAATCAGTAACTGTAGATCGTACCAACATCAAAAAGCTGATCGGCGCTATGCAGAGACCGGAAAGCTATCATCTGGTGGTTGGCACCACCCTGTATTATAGTGGTGGACAGACGACTACGGGTGCAGATGGATATATTTCGGGTGGAAGATATAAATCGGTAGTTTATGACGCGGCAGGTGGGGCACGCCATTGCCTCATCTGCGGAGAGGATGCCTATATCTGGAATCAGAGCTCTTCGGATGTTTACATAGGCAAGGCTGGCAGTTTTACCGGTGATAACAGTCTATGGATCCCGACATATGAGCTACTTTTGGAGCTGGAGGATGACAATATTCTGGCTGCCGATTATGCGCTTTACGGCGATCAGTATTGCCTTGCCGTTGAGAGTCGGGATGGGCTGAGTGGTAATCGTGTCCTCTATTATATCTCGGTAGAGCATGGATTGCTGGTCGGTGCCCAGAGCTTTGAAGGAGATACATTGGTCTATGCGATGACGGCAGAAGTGCTTCCGTTGAGCGAAGATCCTGATGTGATCTTTAAGCTGCCGGATGGAACGGTCATTGGCGGCTGATTTTTGAAAAAACAACAATGACCGGAGCATATTGCTCCGGTCATCTCTGTATTCTGCGAATATACATCGTATTCGGTCATAATCCCAGCAAAAACAGCGCGGCGATCAGGAGAAGGATATCACCGGGTTTATCGCCTTCATCGGTGACAAGAAAATAAACCAATACCAGCAGAAGCAGATTTTCCTGGCTGAGGTCAGGAAGTTTGAAGCGGTCTCCAAGCAAAGCATGTAAAGGAGAGCGTGCGCCCTGAGATCCCTGGCCGGGTGGCGGGACGCAGTTCTGAAAGTGCCGGGAATTCTCCTGTTTGTGCTCCTGTCGGGATGGATCGGCTTCCTGCTTCGGGATAAATCCCTCGGCGTTTATGTAGCGATTATACAATCAGACTCATCTCCCCAGAAGTGAAAGGGCAGATTTGGCTGCCATGGCTACGTTGGCCATTCGAATGGCACGATCAACGCCCGGGCTGCGGCCATCGGAGAGATAGGGCTTGATGGCGCGGACCAGATTGAGCTTTTCCGGCTTGACAAGGTCATTGCGGCCGGAAAGAGCCTGCATCAAAGGGGGGAGGATCGAAGCCAGATTGCCCAAGCTGAAGTTCTGTCCTTGACCGACAGGGTCGTTTGAGGTCGTGTTGGAAGCGGCTCCGGTTGTTGAAGCAGAGGAGGAAGCTGTGGTTCTGTTGCTATCCGTCCCGGCGGAAGCAAATAGGGTGGCCAAGCGCATGGCCAGTTCTTCGTTGGAGGGCAAAGGGGTGGATGCTGCAGTTTGCCCGCCCGAAGGCAGAGACGATGCCGATGCACCGTCCCGTTCTGAAGAGAACAGCCCCGCAGCCATACCCAGCGCCTGGCTCAGGTCGGGAACACCGGGATCGTCTCGATAAGGCATAGATTACACTCCGATCACTTCGATGACTTTTGCTACAAGATTGGCCCCTTCCTTGGTGCCCAGCAGATTGGACACAAGAACGCGGGCAGGGTCCTTGTCGGTGGCGTTTGCAGCAATGGCAGCCTGTTTGAGTGCATCGCTGCCGCTGCCGGCCAGCATAGCGATCAGCTGTCGGCCATTCTGGCTGGCACACATGGCGCTGAGTTTATCAAGGGTCTGGAAGATCCGCGCACCCTGGGGTGAGCCCATCAGTGCGCGCGCCATGGATTCATATTCGTTGGGCATAGGTGTTTACCTCCTGAAATTGGTATATCCCAATATATGCCGCCATACAAAAATATTGCCTGTCTCTGTGGGCAGAAAGAAGGAAAAACTGATGAAGATCTGTGTATGCAGCGATTCTCATGGCAATACGCATGGTTTACGAATCATGCTGGAGCAGGAAAAACCCGATGGTCTGCTTTTTTGCGGAGATGGCATTGAGGATTTCAAAGGCCTGCCACTGCCGGCCAAATGGGCCATGGTCAAGGGGAATAATGATTTCTTTTGTGATGATCCCGGTCTTTACGAAGATGTATGGGAAGGGGTACGCTTTATGATGGTGCATGGACACAGACATTCGGTCAAGTATACCGAAGATTCGGTGCTGTCAGAAGCCTTTGGCCGCAGTGTGCAGGTAGCACTTTATGGCCACACCCATTATCAGAAGGCTTCGTGGCATGGAGGTGTGCTGCTGCTCAATCCCGGAACGATGAGTCGGCACAATGAGTACTATGCCGTTCTGACCTTTGAGAATGGCATGGCAGATTGTCAGCTCAAACGTTTGATGCCTCGTTTTGGTGCAGAGGCGCTGAGGGAGATTTAAAATAAAACCGATGATCGGATAAGATCATCGGTTTTTGACGTTATTTGGTCTTTTTTGTTTTCTTTTTGAGGTTGTCTGCATACTCACGGCAGAGATCAGACAGGGGACAGACCTCGCATTTGGGACTTCGAGCGGTACAGATGTCACGACCAAAGTGGACAAAACGGTGACACAGAGATGCCTGCTCGGTGGGCTCAATGATTTTTTTAAGGTCCATTTCTACCTTATAGGGGTCTTTGCCGCTGTCGGTCAGACCCAGTTTGCCGGCGATGCGCATGCAATGGGTATCAGCAACGATGGCAGGGTAACCATAGATGTCCGAAAGAATAAGGTTGGCTGTTTTGCGTCCAACACCGGGAATGGTCAGCAGTTCTTCCATGGTATCGGGGACGCGGCCGCCAAAATCGGTCAGCAGTTTATTGGCACCCAAATGGATGTCGCGGGCTTTGGTGCGGAACAGGCCGCAAGGCTTGACGATCTCGGCGATCTCCTCTTCGGTGGCAGCAGCCAGTGCTTCAAGGGTGGGATATCTGGAATAGAGGACTTCGGTGACGATGTTGACACGGGCATCGGTGCACTGTGCGGCCAGACGGGTGGCGAAAAGCAGCTCGTAGTCTTTCGTAGCTTCCAGCGAGCAGCTGTCGGGGTAGATGGCTTTGAGTCGATCTACGATGATGGCGGCTTTTTCTTTCTTGCGCATATAAGATCTATCCTTTCTGTGGAAATAGAGAATAGGTTTATACATGTATTTTCTTTTCTTTATTATACCAAAAAGGTATTCAAAAAGCAAGGGGAGAACTGCGTGGAAATGCTATGATTTTTCTGTAGGAAATGTGCATAGAACCGTTCAAAATTTATTGAAACTTGCCACAAAAAGTGATAAACTAATTATAATGCCAATGGTATGTAACTTTGGCGGAAATCGAGGAAGCTATGAACGAGATCAATATGAGATTTAAATATCTGCGCGAAGCCATCGGCTTTTATATCCGTCTGATGCTTTGCCAGATGGGAGCAGAAGCCATTGTTCTGGTGAGCTCGGGTGCTTTGGCCCTGTCGCCGAATATGGGTGAGGTCGAGATGATGGAAGTCATGCTGGAAATGCTGTCGCAGAGCAGCTATCGCATGATCATCATCACCTATCTGCTGATGGCGGTCATCCTGTTCTATCGCCGACAGAAGCAGCCCGGCGAGCTGTTGGTGCTGTCCGATGGCCCGGAAAAGCCTGTCCGTATGGGCGAGGCGTTCTGGGGTGCAGTGATGGGTGCCGGCGGATGCCTTTGGGGCGCCATTCTGATGGAACTGCTGGGCGGAAAGGCCACACCTTTTGAAGCCTACATCAGCAAAACCACAGAAGTCCTGAGCCAGTCGATAGAACCGATGTGGCTGCAGTTTATTGCTGTTGTGCTGTTTTCCAGTATTTTTGAAGAGTATATTTTCCGCGGGCTGATTTTTTCCCGCTTCCGAGCCATTATGTCCCCTATGGGGGCGCTGCTCTGTCAGGCATTTGTCTTTGCATCCATGTATATGGGTGGTGCTGCTTCGGCAAGTGCGATGGTTACGGGAACCATTATGGGTCTGGTCGTTATGAAGACAGGCAGCTTGCGTGGTGCCATCATTGTTCGTATGGCTGCCAATCTGATGAGTTTTATGGCCAATCCTATGTATGATGCAATTTTTGCATCGGGTGATACGACCAAGACTGTTTTTGCTGCCGGCGCTGTTGCTTTTGCGCTGGGCGCTGTTCTGTTTTTCCGCAGTGGAACAAAGCAGGATGAAGCGCAGTCGAAATAGAGGAGAGAGTGATCTATGCGTAAAGATATTCTGAATGTTACCTTTGATGATCTGACCATGGAGCAGGCCCTTGACCGTGCCATGGCGCATATTGAAAAAGGGGAGAAGTGCCGTGTTGTCACACCCAATGCCGAGATCGGCCTGGACTGCATGAAAAATGATGAACTCCGTGCTTTGGTCAACAGTTCCGAGTTGGTTCTGCCCGATGGCATCGGTGTTATCTATGCTTCCCGTATTCTCAAGCGTCCCATCGGACAGAAGGTTGCCGGCTGTGAATTTGCCGAAAAGCTGGCCGATCGTATGCAGAATACAGGTAAGAAGCTCTTCCTTTATGGTGGCAAGCCCGGTGTTGCCGAGCAGGCTGCCAGGAACTTGCAGGCCAAGTATCCCGGGCTGGAGATCGCCGGTACACAGCATGGCTATCTCAATGACGAAGCGCAGATCATCGATATCATCAATGCTTCCGGTGCAGATGCCCTGTATGTCTGCCTCGGCTGCCCCCGACAGGAGCAGTTTATGGAGCGCAACCGTGATAAGATCAATGTTTCTCTGATGGGTGGTTTCGGCGGCACATTGGACGTTCTTTCCGGCAATGCACAGCGTGCGCCTGAGATCTTTATCAAACTGGGCCTCGAATGGTTCTACCGTCTGATCAACGATCCCAAGCGCATTGGCCGCATGGCAAGATTGCCGCTCTATCTGGTTTATGCCTTTACATCCAAGGATAAGGGGGAGAAGTAAATGCTGAAAGTTAAACTGCTGGCACATACGCCCGATGCCGAAAAACTGGTGGCGGCTGCTGCACGTTTCTGCTATTCCCATGCCGATACCGAGACCATCATGGATGGTCTGACCGAAGAGAAAACTGCAGACTTTCTGCAGATGCTGATGGATCTGGGACATGAAAGTCCTGTAGAGCATGCCACATTCACTTTTGCCATTGAAGGTGTTTCCCGTTCTTTGCTGGCGCAGATCACCCGTCATCGCATCGCATCTTTCAGCGTTCAGTCTCAGCGATATGTTGCTGAAAATCAGTTTACATACGTCACACCGCCCGAGATCGAAAATGATCCCGAGGCAAAGGCTTTCTTTGTTAAAACCATGGATGAGATCCAGCAGAGTTATAACAAGCTGAGCGATATCCTGTATGCCAAGCATCTGGCTGCCCTGGGCGGCCCTGATGTGGCCGGCAACAAGACCAAGGCCCGCAAGATGGCCAATGAAGATGCACGTTTTGTTCTGCCCAATGCCTGCGAGACCAAAATCATGATGACCATGAATGTTCGTTCGCTGTATAACTTCTTCAAGCTGCGCTGCTGCAACCGTGCCCAGTGGGAGATTCGCGAACTGGCATGGCAGATGCTCATGCTCTGCAAGCAGGAAGCCCCCATTCTCTTTAAGAATGCCGGTCCTGCCTGCCTGAAGGGTCCTTGCCCCGAAGGCAAGATGACCTGCGGTAAGATGGCAGAGGTCAGAGAGAGAGGAAAGCAGCATGCCTAAGTTCATCGTTATTGAGGGAACAGACGGCAGCGGTAAGGCCACACAGACAGCGATGATCTGCAAGGCGTTGGAGGAAAAGGGTTTGCCTTATAAAAAACTGGCTTTTCCCCGATATGATAATCCTTCGTCTACATTGCTCAAAATGTATTTGGGCGGAGAGTTCGGCAGTGATCCTGCATCGGTCAATCCCTATGCGGCATCGACCTTTTTCACCGTCGATCGATACGCATCCTTCAAGACGGAATGGAAAGAGTTCTATGAGGACGGCGGCATCGTGATCGCTGATCGATATACAACTTCCAATGCTGTTCACCAGGCAAGCAAGCTGGAAGGGGAGGAACGCAGCCAATATCTTGACTGGCTCTTCGATTTTGAATATCGCCTGATGGGTCTTCCTGCACCCGACAAAGTTGTTTTTCTGGACATGCCTTCCGAGCTGACCTTCCGTTTGATCGAGAAGCGCCAGGGCGACAGCGGAGATATCCACGAACAGGATCATGCCTATCTGGAAAAGTGCCGCGCGAATGCTTTGGATGTCTGTGAAAAGTTTGGCTGGAGCCGCATCTGCTGTGGTGACAATGGCCGTATAAAGACCATTGAAGAGATCCACAGTGAGGTTATGGCAGAGATCGCCGGGGTGTTGGGCCTTGAATAAAGACAAACTGACCCTGACTGCGGGGTTTATGTCCTCCCTTGTGCTGCTGATTCTGCTGTGTTTTGAATATGCCGTGGGAAACGGTCATATCGCAGCGCAGCTTCCTGTCTATGGCTTGACCATGGCTGCAGCATTCCTGTTTCCGTTTATTGTTCTGTTGGTCATGGGCAAGGGAAGTGAGGATATGAGCTATCGGTTCAAGCCCATGCGCTTTCGCTGGATGACCTTTACCGTTCTGATGGCCATTGCATTGACCTTTATGAACTTCCTGCTCAATTGGGGCATTGCACGCATCTTTTCGGCAGAGTATTCTGTACAGAATACAGTTGCAGCAGGAAATGCGCCGCTTTGGCAGCTGCTGTGCATCACGATTGTGCTGCCGGCTGTATTGGAGGAGCTCTTCTTCCGTGGTGCATTGCTGCCGGCTTTGGAGGGAAGCGGATTCTGGTCGGCCATGCTGGTTTCGGCATTGGCCTTTGCCTTGGTTCATGGGGATCTGACCAATCTTGCAGGCCCGTTTATCTGTGGTCTGGTATATGCATATATGACCTATATCACCGGCTCGGTCTGGTCGGCTGTGCTGGCACATCTGATCAATAATGGACTGACTTTTGTGATCGGCTATATGCTGGAGAAATATGCTGCCGTCGGTCTTTGGGAATATTTCCTGCTGGCGGTCGTCATCCTGTTCTTTATTTTCCTCTATTTTGCCATGGGTCGCCTGGAGCGATTGGTGGAAAAGGGGAAAGTGCCTCGCATCAAGCGGAGCAGTTTTGTCAAAGGACTGACAGCTGTGGTCTTTTCTCCCGGCATCTGGATCCTGATCGTTTTGTTTGCCGGAAAGATCCTTTATATCTAAGAAAATAAAAGTGCTGTAAAGGTGAAAGCCTTTGCGGAAAAGAATGAAAAATGATTCCGATCCTGCCGAAAAACTGTAGGCAGTTTGGATAAAATCTAAAACAGAGAGAGTGTTGATATGTCGAATTACGAGCCTCAGAGAGAAAATACGACCAACAACGAACAAACCCCCGTAAGAAAAAAGAGAAAGAAGCGCCGTTCCGGCTGCCTGCCTTTTCTGATTTATATCCTCTTTGTCGCAGGTGTGTCCTTTGCTCTGTCGGCATTGGCCATTACAGTGGCAAATGACGTGTTTGGTCTGGTACAGGATGATGTACCTGTCATGATGAGCCTGGGGGAAGGCGCCGATGTAAATGAGGTTTCGGTCAAGCTCAAGGAGAATAATTTGATCGACCACAAGTGGGCATTCAAACTTTACTGCCAGCTGAAGCATGTTGAAACTTTCAGTACAGGCGAGTTTGAACTTGCCAGCAATATGGACTATGGTCAGCTGATCTCTGAATTGCGCCGTGCAAATCAGAAGACCGAGACAGTTACATTGACCATCCCCGAAGGATATAACATTCAGCAGATCGCTGAACTTCTGGAAAGCAGCCGTGTCTGCGGCAAGAAGGAACTGATTGAGACCGCCAATACCTATGATTTCTCCCATGGTTTCCTGGAAGATGTCCCTATGGTAGAGAACCGTTTGGAAGGTTATTTATTCCCCGATACCTATGAGTTTTATATCAACGAGCGTCCTGTCAGCGCTCTGAATAAGATGCTGAACAACTTCAATAAGAAGTATACCGACGAAATGCGCAAGCTGACCGAAGAGCATGGCACAACCATTGCGGAGGTCGTCAATATCGCATCCCTCATCGAAAAGGAAGCTCGCCTTGCTCGTGAGCAGGGCACCATTTCGGGTGTCATTCACAATCGACTGAACAAGGCAGATGCATATCCTTACCTGGATATCGACGCTGCGCTGCTGTATGTCACAGGCCATAAGGAGCAGCTGACCGCCGAAGACCTGCAGATGGATTCTCCCTATAATCTGCGCAAGTCCAAGGGTCTGCCGCCTACAGCCATCTGTAATCCCGGTATCGGCGCGCTGCTTGCCGCCATTTCGCCGGAATCCCACAACTACCACTATTATGTTGTCGATAAGACAGCCGACAATGGCAGCCATATTTTCTCGTCCACTTTGGATGAGCACAATGCAGCCATTGCCAGAATGCAGTAAGGGAAGGAGAAAAGAATGATCGAAAATAAGATCAAAAAGCCGGAAGTCCTTGCCCCTGCAGGTGACTTTGAAAAACTGCGTTATGCCGTAGCCTACGGCGCTGACGCTGTTTATATGGCAGGCAAGGCCTTTGGTATGCGTACTGCTTCGGGTAATTTCAGCTACGAAGAACTGAAAGCCGCCATCGACCATTGCCATGCCCACGGTGTACAGTGCTTTATCACTGTCAACGTTATGCCTCGCAACCACGAGATTGATCAGCTGCCCGAATATCTGGAGCTGCTCAATGATCTGGGTGCCGATGCGGTCATCGTTGCCGATCTGGGTGTTATTCCTCTGGTCAAGAAGTATGCGCCTAAGGTCAAGCTGCACATCAGCACACAGGCCAGCATCGTTAATTACAGTGCAGCCAACATGTATCATCAGTTGGGTGCAGACCGTATCGTTCTGGCCCGTGAGCTTCCCCTCAACGAGATCGCCGAGCTGCGTGCCCGTACCGATAAGGCACTGGAGATCGAGGCATTTGTCCACGGTTCCATGTGCATCTCCTATTCGGGACGCTGCTGGCTCAGCAGTTACCTGACGGGCAGGGACGGAAACAGGGGCGCCTGCGCCCAGGTCTGCCGCTGGGAATTTGGCCTGACCGAGAAGAACCGGCCCGGCGAGACCTATGATGTGGCAGGGGACGAACGGGGCACC
>JAFYOK010000195.1 GCA_017560175.1 Clostridia bacterium
CGCTTTTTTCTGATGCATCAAAAAAGTGAAAGGAAGGATCTGCCTTGGGCGGACATTGAGCGTTAGCGATTGCGGTGCAACCCCGAACCGCAGGTGAGGCAGCATCTGTTTCTGCATAAAGCAACCGCAGGCTGCTATGGAAAACAGCCTGCGGTTGTTATAAGATCACGGGTTTTCAGGGATGCAGTTCGGTGGCTTCGCAGATGGGGGTATCGTTTACGGTGTTCAGGAAGAATACCTGCACGGTGTCGCCGGAAAGGGAAGCGGACGGTGCAATGATTGTGAGGTAGGTCACCTCGGTCATGCGGCCGTTTTCGTAGCTTGCTGCCATAACGGAGACGCCTTCTTCAAAGGATTCCAGCGTGACAGTACAGCTGTCGCCTTCCCATACGGAAGAGACCGACGGCGCTGCGGGAGCTGCTGCGCCCTTGCGGAAGGAGTAGCGGATCGTCACGGTGTTATCGTTATTCTTTGTGACGCTGTTGTTCCAGCCGCTGACCTTTGTGCCGTCGATATAGGCGGTCATGGCATCGGCAAAGATGCAGCCGTCGGTGCCGTCATAGTCCTTAGCGGCAACGGTGATCTCTGCGGTGTACAGACGGCCCTGCTCGAAGGCATTTACCTCGTTGTCTTCTTCATCCAGCCAGCGGACAGCGCTGACCTCGTAAAACTCGGGATAAGCGGCAGTCACTTCGGTATCGGGGGTCTTACCCGCCTGGGGCGCATCCAGATCATAAAGCAGAAGGGTATCGACCTTAGGCTGCGCGCAGGTGAAGGTGTATTCGATCTGCTGATACCATGCGCAATCGGAGCCGGTATTCTTGAATTCGGCCGTCTGTCCGTTGACCGTGGCTGTGATCTGCATGTTATACCACTTGTCGTGGGCAAACTCGTAGCCGTCTTCAGCGAACAGATAAACATTGACTTCGTATTCATGGCCGGGAATAAAGGTCTCGTGCTCGTAGACCCAATCTTCCTCGGTTACATCGAACCAGCCGATACCGTTTTTGATGTAATACCACTTTTCGGTCGGATTGGTCCAATAGATATCCTTATAGGCATTCTTGTCGGTATTCATCTGATAGCCGGTGCCGAGAATGTTGTAAGTGTAGTTGGGTCTCTGACCGGCCACAGGTGCGGTCACATCAACAATGGCGACCTGTTCCACGATGGAGTCGTTGCATTCGCCGAAGTTATACTCTACGGTGATGTAGGTGGAGGGATCCTGCTCATAGGCTTTGATAACTTTTGCGTAATAGCCGTTGACGGTAGCGGAAACATTGGGCTGGATGGAGGTGCCGTCATCGTACACAGCAAACTCATAGCCGCTTGCGGTCTGGATGTCCACCACAAACTTGTAGTAATAGCCCGATATAAAGGTCTGATTTTCGTTGATCACCCACCATTCATCGCCGTCAGAGGACATATACCACTGTCTGTAATCCTTATAATTGTTATAATTACCGACCGGTTTGTAAGCCTCACTGCCGAGACCGACGGTGTAGCTGGGCTTTTCGCCTTCCTTGGGCGCGGTGACGGTCAGGTGGACTTCGCTGATGGTAGCGGCACATTCGCCCAGGTCGGCGGTCAGTACGATGGCCTTTTCGCGGTTGCCTGCGTGGGCGTTGACCGCTGCCTTTTTATAATTGATGGTGGCGGAGGTCAGCGGATCGGCAAATTTGACATTATTGTCGGCAACAAGAACGATTTCGACGCTGTAGGTATTGCCCGGCTCAAAGCGTGCGCTGCCGAAGTTGATATCACTCCACAGCTCGCCGTTTTCGTACCAGGTGATGCTTTTCACCGTCGCACCCTCGGGCACCAGATAGACTTCTTCGGGGGTGGTGGCCGGTGCTTTGCCCGCCGCGGGGGAATTGACATGGATGTTCACCGCGGAGATCTCCTTGTAGACCTCAACGGTGCTGCCGCTGATGGTGTGATAGAGGGAAGGGGTGGCCTTGGAGCCGTCGATGGTCATGACATAGCCGTTTTCCACATAATCAGACATACGGTAGGTATGGCTCTGGGTGGAGTTGGGCAGGCTGATGCCCTTAAACACGCCGCCGCTAATATGCGCGGCAGCGCCCTCGCTGATGGAAAGGCCGTAATATTTGGAGCCCACGGCGCCGTCGAAAACTCTGCTTTGGAAGGTACCGCCGTGGATGTAGGCTACGCCGTCATACAGGTTAACCGCAGAGATGGGCGACTGGTCATAGCGGTTGGTGCCGATCAGTGTACCGTCATACACATACAGGGTGCCGCCATTCACATTGACCGCGTAGCAGAAGGAGGTTCTGTTTCCGGTGTCACCTCTCACGGTTCCGCTTTCAATCGACAGGACGCCATCTTCCTCCACGGCTACAGCAGCCGTCGGCCAACCCACAGCATTGCCGTGGAAAGTCAGGCTGCCCGAACCTGTGATATTCAGTTTTCCGTTGGGTCTGACCTGAATCAGAGAATCGTACACACGATGCTCGTCTTCTTTTGCCATCGGTGCGGTAAACTGTGCATCGCCCAACAG
>JAFYOK010000196.1 GCA_017560175.1 Clostridia bacterium
GGATCTCACTCCGAGTAAAAGGTCTTGATGCAGTTGGTTGGTCTATGTGTGAGATGCTTCGACTTCGCTCAGCATGACAATATAGCTGAGTTTCTTAATCAACTTTATATACCAATCACCCGTCACCCTGGCGGGTGCCACCCTCTTTCATAAGAGGGCTTTTGGCTTCCTGCCTGTTTATATCGAAGCGCCATACCAATGGCTTCCCTGTGTAAGGGAAGCTGACGCCGCAGGCGGCTGATGAGTTGTCCATTTAATCTGTCCGAAGGACACAATATTTTCTTCCAATAAGGATTATTTTGAATAATTAGCTTAACTCATCCGGTTCCTCCGGAACCACCTTCCCTAACCATCAGGGAAGGCTCATTGGCTCAGTGCCTGCCTTTCATCAAGATGCTCTGCCCATGCAAAAAGACCTCCCTTGTCGGGAGGTCTTTTTTTAAGTATTACTTACTTGTTGTTCTTCAACCACTGCATTGCAACCTGTGCGTATGCTGCTGCGCCTGTGGGCAGAGCATCTTCGCGGAAGTTAGCCTTGGGATGGTGCTGAGGATAGCAATCACCCTCGGAGGGCTTACCGGCTGTGATGCCGACGAAAACTGCGGGAATTGTGTTGGAAACGTAAGCGAAGTCCTCGGAGCCCATGGAGCCCATGCCGCCGCCGAAGTCGTCCATATCGACAACGATCAGACCTTCCATTTCCTTCATGTAGCCCTTCAGCTCAGCATACAGATCCTTGTTGCTGAACTGGACGGGGCAACCGCTGCCCCACTCAACTGTAGCTTCGGCACGCAGAGAAGCAGCAACGCCCTTAACGATAGCTTCCATACGCTCCTTGACCATAGCGCGTGTCTCGTTCTTCAGTGTACGGATTGTACCGGACATCATAGCTGTATCGGGGATAACGTTGGATGTGTTACCGCCGTGCATCTGACCGATGGTCAGAACCAGGTTATCTGTGGGATCCAGCTCACGAGCGTTGATCGCCTGCAGAGCTGTGTGGATGTGGACCATAACGTTCAGGGGGTCAACACCGCTGTGGGGAGAAGCGCCGTGGCAGCCCTTGCCCTGGATGTTGATTGTGAACCAGTCAACAGCAGCCATCTTGGCATTGGAGCCCATCATCAGGACTGCGCCAACAGGCATTTCGATATTTGTAAAGACGTGTGCGCCGAATGCAGCATCAACGCCTTCCAGGATGCCGGCCTCGACCATCATCTTAGCGCCATCCATGGTTTCTTCAGCAGGCTGGAACATCAGCTTGACTGTACCTTCGATTTCATCCTCATGTGCCTTCAGCAGCTGAGCAGCACCCAGCATAGCTGTTGCATGGCAGTCATGGCCGCAGGCATGCATGTTGCCGTTGGTCGACTTATATTCGACATCAGCCTCTTCAACAACAGGCAGAGCGTCCATATCGCCGCGGATCAGGAAGCACTTGCCGTTGCCCTTACCGACTGTAGCGACAATGCCGCTGGAGCCGATGCGCTGGGGCTCATAGCCCATCTTCTTCAGCTGCTCTTCAACATAAGCGGCTGTCTTGGGCAGTTCCAGACCCAACTCAGGGTTCTGGTGCAGGTACTTTCTATGCTCGACCAGTGTATCTTTAATGGCCTTAGCTTCATTAAACAGGTTCATAACTTTCTCGTTCCTTTCTGTTTTTGTTGTTTTCACCAACTGTCTAATACTATATCACACTTCTCTTTGGATAACAAGACGGAAAATGATATAATTTACATTTATTTTTTCACACTACACGCTTTAACAAAAAACATCGTCTGTGGTACAATAAAACCATCCTATCCAACCTGTTCCGAAAGAGGTCAGATACCGATGTTGAATACCTACAGAAAAGATCCCTGCCGCACCTTGTCGATTCCCTATTGGAAAAACAAGCGCATCAAACTTCCGCCCAATATGAAAATCGCTCATCATTCCGAATATGCAGCCGAAAATCATCCGGAATACCGCGATGAACCATACTTCCGCCTGTTCCATGACTTGAAGCATATCGAAGACTTTTCTCTGAATAACATCTCCATTGTAACCGCAGCAACAGCAGATATCCCCACCTTGGCCGATATCATCAACCGTTCCTATACCGATCTGTCGGTCACCATTCCTCAGTTGGAAGGCTACACCCGAACAGAAGTCTATTGTCCCGACCTCTGGGTCATGGCGGTGGATCGTTCGACTTCAACCGTTGTGGGCTGCGGTATCGCTGATCTCGACCGCGAAGTGGGCGAAGGCATTCTCGAATGGATACAGGTTCTTCCCGAATACAGACGACAAGGTATCGGCCAAGCCATCGTCACCGAACTGCTCCGCCGTATGACAGATACTGCCGATTTCGCCACCGTTTCGGGCAAGGTCAACAATATCACTCAGCCCGAAAAGCTATACCGCAGGTGCGGCTTTACCGGCGATGACATCTGGCATATCCTTACCAAAATCGAAGATTAAGCAAAAAGAAAAAGACCCGAAGGTCTTTTTCTTTTTATATCCAAGTTGATTACTTGTGATTCTTGAGCCACTGCATTGCAACGTGTGCGTATGCTGCTGCGCCGGAGGGCAGAGCATCTGTTCTCCCCATAAAATCTTCGATTTTACGGGGGCCCCATGTATTTCAATAGATTTACGGCAAATGAATCGCCGTAAA
>JAFYOK010000019.1 GCA_017560175.1 Clostridia bacterium
ACCGCTTCGAAGGTCAGTTCATTGCCTGCCGCATCGGTGATGGTGACAGCCTGGGCCTCGGCAGCCTGTTCGGTCTGCTGCTCGGGCTCGGCAGTTGTATCGGTCACGGTCTTGTCTGTGCCGCAGGCACCCAGTAAGAGGAGCAGCGACAGAGACAGGGCGGGGATGGTCAGTTTCTTCATAGGTTCTTTCCTTTCTTTTTAAGGCTGCCAAAGCCTTATCCTATATAAATTGCGCCGCAGGCACCGCAACATTTGCCGCAGGCAAATATTTCACGCGCCCCAGGCGTATTTCACCCGCAAAGCGGATTTCATTGCAGCTAACGGCTGCTCTCCTATCATATCACTTGACAACCTATTTGTAAAATACTAATATATTTTGGAAAGTAATTATTTTTTTCTAATACTTCAGTCGGCCCCATCTCCCCTGCCCCGGCTGTACTGTATATAAGGAGAACCTATGACCAACCGAAACCTGGAGATTTTTGTGGCGGTGGCCGAACACGGCAAGATGAGCGCTGCTGCCAAAGAACTTTTCATCACCCAATCCTCAGTCAGCCAGGCCATTGCCGAGATCGAACGTGAATATGGCGTCCGCCTGTTCGACCGCCTTTCCCGCAGCCTGTATCTGACCGAAACCGGCAAGGATTTTCTCATCTACGCCAAGCGTGCCCTCAGCCTCCACCGTGAAATGGAGGACTTCCTGCGCGACACTTCCCGTACGCGCCGCATCCGCATCGGTGCCACCGTCACGGTGGGTACCTGCCTCATCAGCCCCCTGGCTTCCCGTCTGCGCGCCATCGATCCCGATCTGCGCATCGAGATCACCGTTGCCAATACCCATGAGCTGGAGGACATGCTGCTCCACAGCCAACTGGATATCGGCCTTGTGGAAGGCCACATCAGCCATCCCGACCTGCTGGTTGACCCGGCCATGGCGGATGATATGGTATTGATCTGCGGCAAGGGTCATCCTTTCTTCGGTAAGACCGACCTGCCCATCGAGGCTCTGGCGCAGGAGAACCTGATCCTGCGCGAGCACGGCAGCGGTACCCGTGCCCAGTTTGAAGAAGCCATGGAAAGCCGCAGCCTGCCCATCAATATCCTGTGGGAATGCTGCAATTCCGAAGCCATCCTCAGTGCTGTCCGTGAGGGTCATGGCGTCAGCGTCATTTCCCGCCGACTGGTGGAAGGTGCTGTCCGCGAGGGCCAGCTGTGGGCCTGCCCTCTGACCGGCGTTGATTTTTCCCGTACCTTCGACCTGGTCCGCCACAAGGACAAGCTGCTGACCGATGCCATGGCTTCCTTCATCGATCTGTGCAAGACCTTTGAGGCATAAGACATGAAAAACCGTAAATATCTTCTCCCCGTTCTGCTGCCCCTGCTGCTGGCCGTCATGACAGCTTCTCTCTGTCTGGGCAGCGCAGGCCTTTCTTTAAGGGAACTCTATGAAGGCCTCAGCGACCCCTCCAGCACAGCTTACCGCATCCTGCTCTATGCCCGTCTGCCCCGTATGCTGGGCGGCGTGCTGGCCGGTGCATCTCTGGCTGTATCGGGTGCCCTGCTGCAGAACGTCCTCAACAACTCGCTGGCCGGCCCCAACATCATCGGTGTCAATGCCGGTGCCGGTCTGGGTACGCTGATCGTCATGGCAGTCGCCCCCTTTGCCGTCCACCTCATGCCCATGGCGGCTTTCGGCGGCGCTCTGCTGACCGCACTCTTCATCTATGCCGTTGCCTCGGTGACCGGTGCATCCCGTACCACGCTCATCCTTTCAGGCGTTGCCATCAGCAGCGTTCTGGGTGCGGCCTCTTCCTGCATCAAGACCTTTTTCCCCGAACTGGCCCTGTCCTATACCACCTTCTCCATCGGCTCCCTGGCCAATACCAGCCTGGAACAGGTGCGTTGGGCGGCCACCTATGCTCTGCCTGCCCTGGTGCTGGCCATCCTGCTCAGCCATGACATGAACATCCTAGCTCTGGGTGAAGAAACAGCCGCTTCGCTGGGTCTGCCTGTCCGCGCCTACCGTTTTGCTCTCATTGTACTGGCTGCGATACTGGCCGGTGCTGCCGTCAGTTACGGCGGCCTGATCGGCTTTGTCGGCCTGCTGGTGCCCCACATCGCCCGCATCCTCTTTGGCGGCGATAATCGGCTTGTCGTCCCTGCATCGGCGCTGCTGGGCGCCATCGCCCTGCTCATCTGCGACCTGATCGGACGCCTGATCTTCGCCCCCTTCGAGCTCCATGTCGGCATTGTTCTGTCGGTCGTAGGCGGCATCTACTTCATCTTCCTCATCCTCCATCGGAAAGGAGGCCGCCTGTCGTGATCGAACTGCGTAAATTACAGACCGGCTTTGACGGCCGCACGGTATCGGAAGGCATCGATCTCCGCCTGGAGAAAGGCCGTCTGCTGACCCTCATCGGCCCCAACGGCTGCGGCAAGACCACATTGCTGCGTACCCTGGCCGGTGCACTGCCGCCCCGAAGCGGCGAGGTACTGTTGGATGGCAAGCCCATCGGCAGCTATAAGCGCAAGGCGCTGGCCCGCAAGGCTGCCTACCTGCCCCAGGTGCGTGAAGTTCCCGAAATCACCGCCGAAGCCCTGGTGGCCCATGGCCGCTTCCCTCATCTGGGTTTTTCCCGAAAACTGACGGCCAAGGATGAAGCCGCCATCGAAACAGCCATCGAACTGACCGGCATCGAATCCCTGCGCCATAAGAACCTCAAGACCCTGTCGGGCGGCGAGCGTCAGCGCGTCTATCTGGCCATGACCATCGCCCAGGAGACCGACCTGGTGCTGCTGGATGAACCCGGCACCTATCTGGACATCGGCAGCCGCTTTGCCGTCATGGAGATTGCGAAAAAGCTGTGTGATCGCGGCAGCGCTGTGATTATGACCCTCCACGATCTCTCCGATACCCTGGCTTTTTCCGACCGCATCTGTCTCATGGACCGCAGCGGCACCATCCGCGTCGACGGCAGCCCCCGGGAAGTCTACACCTCCGGCCTGCTGGATGAGATCTTTGGCGTACATACCGAAGAAGTCACCCTTTCGGGCGGACAGAAGCAGTATGTATTTTTAAAGAAATAATACCATCATCGTATCGACCGTTAGGTCGTATTTCATTTTGTCATCCCGAGCTTGTCGAGGGATCTCACACCGAACGAAAGGTCTTGACACAATTAGAAAACCTGTGCGTGAGATCCTTCGATTGCGCTTCGCTCCACTCAGGATGACAATGTAATTGCGTGCAGATGATGTATAGTCCCTCATCTGTCGCTCTGCCGAGCGCCACCTTCCCCCAGGGGAAGACTGTATTCGTTCTGCTTTCTATGAAGCCGCTATGTTTATAGCGGCTTTTTTCTATCCATAAGACTTTTCTAATAGATCTCTCAGTTTATTTAATAATTTTCAAATCCTGCCAATCGTGGTAATATTAAAGTAACTATGAAAATCCTGCAAAATCCAACATAGAAAGGATCTGTCTATTATGAAGATCGTCATCGTCGGCGGCGTTGCTGCCGGTACCAAGACAGCTGCCAAGCTGCGTCGTGAAGATCCCGGTGCCGAGGTCATCATCCTGACCAAGTCCAAGGATATCTCCTACGCCGGCTGCGGCCTGCCCTACTATGTCAGCGAGGTCATTCCCGAGCGCAAGCAGCTCTTCGTCAACACCCCCGAGAGCTTTGAGGCGCTGACCGGCGCTAAGGTCTACAACAACACCGAAGTCACCGCCCTTGATCGTGCGGCCAAGACCGTTACTGCTGTCTGCGACGGCGTTGAGACCGTCCACAGCTACGACAAGCTGGTTATCGCTGTCGGTGCTTCCCCCATCCGTCCCAATGTTCCCGGCATCGACCTGGAGAACGTCTTCTACATGGGCTCTCCCGAAGATGCCGATGCCCTCAAGGCAGCGGTCGACGGCGGTTCCATCAAGCGCGCCATCGTTGTCGGCGGCGGCCTGATCGGTCTGGAAGTTGCCGAAAACCTGGCTGCACGCGATGTTAAGGTTTCCCTCATCGATATCGCACCTCAGGTTCTGCCCAATCTGCTGGACGCCGAAATGGCCGGTTATGTTGAAAACTGCCTGGCCGAAGAAGGCGTTATGCCCTTCACAGGCGTTGGCCTGGAAGCTATCCTGGGCGAGACCAAGGTCGAGAAGGTACAGACCAGCAAGCGCGCCATGAAGGCTGATGCCTGCGTCCTGGCGCTGGGCTTCCGTCCCAACACAGGTTTCCTCGCCGAAAGCGGCCTGGAAATGGTCAAGGGCACTCTGGTCGTCGACGGCCACATGCGCACCAATGACCCCGATATCTATGCCTGCGGTGACTGTGCCATCGTCACACACCGTCTGACCGGCGAGCGCCGCTGGTCGGCCATGGGCTCCACTGCCAACATCTGCGGCCGCGTTGCCGCCAGAAGTCTTGCCGGCCGTGAGATCCTGCCCCATCCCGGTGTCCTCAGCACAGGCGTTGCCAAGCTGCCCGGCATCAATATGGGCCGCACAGGTCTGACCGAGAAGGAAGCGCTGGCTCTGGGTATGGATGTTGAGACTGTCGTTGCCATTTCCGACGACAAGGCCCACTATTATCCCGGCTCCAACCCCTTCATCATCAAGCTGATCGCCGACAAGGCATCCCACAAACTGCTGGGCCTGCAGGTCCTGGGCAAGGGTGCCGTTGACAAGATCACCGATATCGGTGTTGTCGCTCTGTCCATGGGCGCAACTCTGGAAGACCTCCAGTACTGCGACTTCGCTTATGCACCTCCCTTCTCCACCGCCATCCATCCCTTCGAGACAGCTATCAATGTTCTGCTCAACAAGCTGGACGGCACCTACGAGACCATGACACCTGCACAGTTTGCCGCAGGTGAAGCCGAGGGCTATAAGATCGTCGATACATCCATCCAGCCTTCCCTGCCCAACGCACCCTATGTCCAGCTGACAGAGGTCAATGGCGAGATCGCAGGCTACGGCAAGGATGAAAAGCTGCTGCTGGTCTGCAATAAGGGCAAGCGCGCTTATCTGCTGCAGAACCGCATGAAGTTCTACGGCTACACCAACACCAAGGTTCTGGAAGGCGGCACAACATTCACCGCTTCCCTCCTGGAAGAATAAATCAAAATGCCATAGGGGGCAGCAATGTCCCCTCTCATTAAAATAAACGCCCCATTGCGCGGGTCAGAAAGAAAAAGGAGAAAAAAATTATGGCAAAGCTCACAGCTGAAGAAAAGAAGGCCCTGAAGGGCCGCGGCTACGTCATCACCAACGATGGCGAGCATTTTATCGCCCGTGTCATCACCGTTGACGGCACACTGACAGCCGACGAAATGAACGTCCTGTCCGAGGCTGCCAAGAAGTTCGGTAACGGCGTTGTCGCTATGACATCCCGTATGACCGTTGAAGTCCAGGGCATCCCCCACGAGAACATCGAGGCTTTCGATGCATTCATCGGTGAGGCAGGTCTGTACACCGGCGGCACAGGCGCTCGCGTCCGTCCCATCGTCCCCTGCAAGGGTACTGTCTGCATCCACGGCATCATCGACACCCAGGAGCTGGCTCGCGAACTGCACGAGACCTTCTACAAGGGTTGGTATGATGTCAAGCTGCCCCACAAGTTCAAGATCGGCGTCGGCGGCTGCCCCAACAACTGCATCAAGCCCGGCCTGAATGACTTTGGTATCATGGGTCAGCGCGTTCCCGCTTACGAGATGGATGATTGCTCCGGCTGCAAGAAGTGCGGCGTTATGGATGTCTGCCCCATGAAGGCTTGCTTCATGAACGATGACGGCCTGATGGAGATCAACAAGGATCTGTGCAACAACTGCGGTAAGTGCGTCGGCGCATGCCACTTCGACTGCATCACAGAAGAAAAGGTCGGCTACAAGATCATGGTCGGCGGTATCTGGGGCAAGCGCCAGCGTATCGCTACCGTCATCGACGAAGTTTACACCAAGGAAGAACTGTTCAAGATGGTCGAGAAGGCTCTGCTGCTCTATCGTGAGCAGGGTCAGACCGGCGAGCGTTTCGGTATGTTCATCGAGCGCATCGGCACAGAGAACTTCATCGCTCAGCTGAAGAGCGACGATGTCCTGGCTCGCAAGGAAGAGATCCTGGCTGCTGACCTGCATACAGCCGGCAAGACAACCTGCTAAAATAACTGGGTGTCCAGCTGACCCTCGAAACACTTCGTTGGTTTCTCGGGCCAATTTCCAAAGCGGAGGATTTTTCCCCGGCGCATGTCCGTGGAAAAATCATTCTTAAAAGACAAACGAAGTCTTTTCGTTTGACAGAAGCATAAATCTTTACTCCCCTCTCGGGTTTCCGAGGGGGGATTTTTTATTTATTGGCACAATGTATTAAGGCTTCCCCCACGGGGAAGGCTTTGGCTCGGTACCATTGATCCAATACGTCGCAGACACCGCAATTCTTCATTATTCATTCCTTCAATATTCATTCTTCATTGCACCTGTGGGACACCACAGGTGCTTGACATACCTCGGGCATCTATGTATACTGAAGACAGATACCTCGATAATCTATGTATATTGTGATAAATCATCAAAAGGGGGGTGCTTCTGTGAAAGACAAAGCCAACCGCATCGAATACGAGTGGACCGCCCGCGCCTGCAAATACATCCTTCATCCGTCTGACCGAAAGGAAGTCATGGCAGAACTGGATGCCCACATGGCCGACCGCATTGCCGAACTGACCGACAGCGGACTGCGCTACCACGAAGCTCTCTGCCATGCGGAAGATGCCATGGGCGATCCCGATGAAGTGGGCCGGATGCTGCGCAGTATCCATACGCCATGGATGAGCTGCCTGCTGACTCTCAGCAAGTGGCTCTGCGCCGCACTCATCCTGTTCAGTCTGGTCTTCTACGGGCAGCAGGCCTGGTGGGAGCTGGAAGCCCGGTTTATCTATGGCGTTGACCCTTGGACCGATGCCGAAATCTTCCGGCAGTATTGCCTCAATTACGAGGACGAAGATATGACGGTCTGCGGCATACAGCCGGTGCGGGATACCCATATGGACGACTACACCTTCCGTGTGGTCAAGGGCAGCTATCTCCGCACAGGCGCGCTGATCCTTTGGCTGGAATGTGACCACCCCTTCTATAAGGCTGACCCCGAAGGCTTCCTG
>JAFYOK010000197.1 GCA_017560175.1 Clostridia bacterium
GCTTCCCAAACCTATAAATACAACCCCAAGCCCTGTAAGGAGAAATCCTTTACAGGGCTTTTTCTGTTTTTGGTTGGGTGTATTGGAAAGCACCGCGCCCCTGTAGGGGCCGATGCCCTTCATCGGCCCGAGTTTGCCTCGGGACGGGCGACCCGTCCCCTACAATCGTCTGACAGACGAATGGCGGTATTGGATTTGTTTCGGGACGATGTGGGCATCGTCCCCTACAATCGTCTGACATATAACCGCCCCCGCTTCGTTTATCGGCAGAATATTTCCCAAAACTGCGATAAACTATTGTCATATCCCACCCATGGCTCATAGGATGATGCAGGAAGCGCTTCCCCTTCCCATCCCATCCACGACAGAAAGGAGCCTGCGATGGAATGATGATCCATGTACAAAACGTCAGCCTGACCTACCAGATGCCCGACGGCGAGACCCCGGCACTTCGCGGCCTCTCCTTCGATATCGAGGAGGGGGCGTTCGTCAGCCTGGTGGGACCTTCGGGGTGCGGAAAATCGACCCTGCTCTCCATTCTGGCCGGGCTGGAACGTCCCACGGCAGGTCAGGTTCTGCTTCGCGGCATCCCCATCGACGGCCCCTCTCCCTCGGTGGGTTACATGCTGCAGAAAGACCACCTCTTCCCCTGGCGCACGGTCTGGGGCAACGTCACCCTTGGCCCGGAACTGCAGGGACAGAATACCCCCGAACAGCAGGAAAAACTGCGAACGCTGCTCCGGCGGTACGGTCTTTCCGATTTCCTCGACCACACCCCCGATCGGCTTTCGGGCGGTATGCGCCAGCGATGCGCCCTCATCCGTACTCTGGCCCGGGATCCCGACCTGCTGCTCCTCGACGAGCCCTTCTCCGCCCTCGACCACACCACACGGCTGGCCGTATCGGCCGATATCCACGCCATCATCCGTGCCGAGGGCAAGACGGCGCTGCTGGTCACCCACGATATCTCCGAAGCCATCAGCCTCTCCGACCGCGTCATCGTCCTCACCGCCCGTCCCGGCAGGGTCCGATCGATCCACACCCTGGACGGCCTGGAGGGACTTTCCCCCATGGAGCGGCGCAATCATCCCCATTTCCTCCGCTATTTCAACGACCTGTGGAAGGAGCTTGATGTCCATGTCTGATCTCCGTCCCACGACCCCATCCCCCCAGCGTCTGCACTATCTGGAACAGATGCATGCCGACCGCCGCAAGGTTCGGCTGCTGCAGGCGGCGCTGCCCCTCGGCTTCTTCCTCTTGTGGGAACTGGCCGCACGGCTGGGACTCATCGACCCCTTTATCTTCAGCAGCCCCGTCCGCATCTGCTCCACCCTCTGGCGCATGGGCCGCAGCGGTGAGCTGCTGCTCCACACCGGGACATCGGTGCTGGAAACGGCGATCGGCTTCTCGCTGGGTACCCTGCTCGGTACGCTGGCAGCCTCTCTGCTGTGGTGGAGCCCTTTCCTTTCCCGCATCCTCGACCCCTATCTGGTCATCCTCAATGCCCTGCCCAAGACAGCCCTTGGGCCCATCTTCATCGTATGGATGGGGGCAGGCGCAGGGTCGATCATCGCCATGACCCTGGCCATTTCCCTCATCGTCACCATCCTCGACCTCCATCAGGCCTTTCGTTCCACCGAAGAAGAAAAGCTGCGGCTGATGGCCACCCTCGGTGCCACACGGATGCAGACCTTTCTCAAACTGGTCCTGCCCTCGGCCTTCGGTGCCATCATCAACGCCCTCAAGGTCAATGTCGGCCTCTCGTGGGTCGGCGTCATCATGGGTGAGTTTCTGGTCTCCCGTGCCGGGCTGGGCTACCTCATCGTCTATGGTTCTCAGGTCTTTCAGATGGATCTTGTTATGACTACGGTACTGATCCTGGCCGCAGCAGCCGCCCTCATGTATCGGGGCATCCTGCAGCTGGAAAAGGTACTGAAAACCTATATGGGAGTGTCTTTATGAAAAAACTGTTTGCTTTGTTCCTGTCCCTGCTCTTATGCCTGCCCCTGGCCGCCTGCGGTTCGGCATCCGATGCCGAAGATGCGGTCACATTACAGGTCTGCGAAGTTACCCATTCGGTCTTTTATGCCCCCTTCTATGCCGCCATGGAGCTGGGGTATTTTGCAGATGAAGGCATCGAGATCGAGCTGACCAATGGCGGCGGCGCCGATAAAGTCATGACGGCTGTACTCACCGGGCAGGCACAGGTCGGCCTGGCAGGCCCCGAAGCCGCCATCTATGTCTATAAGGAAGGCCGCGAAGATTACCCCATGGTCTTCGGTCAGCTGACCAAACGTGACGGTTCCTTCCTGGTGGGCCGTGCAAATGTGCCCTTTGATTGGGAAATGCTGCGGGGCAGCCACATCATCGGCGGACGCAAAGGCGGCGTACCCGAGATGACCTTGGAATATGTCCTGCGGCAGAACGGCATCATTCCCCACGAGGATGCCAACGTGGATACGTCGGTGCAGTTCAATATGATGGCCGGCGCTTTCACCGGCGGTACCGGTGATTATGTCGCCCTCTTCGAGCCGACAGCCACCGAAGTGGTGCAGGCCGGTAAGGGCTATATTCTGACTTCCATCGGGCAGGAAAGCGGCGAGATCCCCTATACGGCCTTCTTTGCAGCTAAGAGTTATATGGAAGCTAACCCCGATATCATCCAGCGGTTCACCAATGCCATGGCCCGTGCCCAGGCGTGGGTGCAGAACAGTTCGGCTGCCGATATTGCCAAAGCCATCGCACCCCAGTTCCCCGACAGTGATCTCGATGTGCTGACCACCGTTACCCAGCGGCATAAGGATATCGATGCCTGGAATACCACCCCTGTCATGCAGCAGGAGGCCTTCGAGCGCCTGGAGACTGTCATGGAGACAGCCGGTGAGCTGGACGGATGGGTGCCGTTTGAAAAACTTGTGGATAATTCCTTCGCGGAGAAGGCGGGGAAATAAATAGTATGATATTGCAGGGGCGGTAATCTGAGCCTTCCCCTGGGGGAAGGGGGACCATCGAAGATGGTGGATGAGGGACTTTTCCCATCTGCACACAGCTATATTGTCATTCTGAGCGAAACAACGTGAAGTCGAAGAATCTTACACGCAGTTTTGCCAACTGCACCGTAA
>JAFYOK010000001.1 GCA_017560175.1 Clostridia bacterium
CCGGCTGGTGGGCCATATACACATAAAGGGAAGCCTTGCCCAAGTCCTCGACCAGCGGCAGAGACAGACGGGGCAGATGTTGGAGCCTTCCCTTTTTGTTCATAATAAAATAAAAGAAATACCCGGTCAGAAACAGAAAGATCCAGGGCAGCAGAGGGAAATAATCGGTGGAATAGAAGCTGTCATGTGGAAATCCAAAAAAAGCGGTCAGGTTATTCCTGTATAACCATTCGGGAACCGCCATCTTCCACTTTCCCCATCCGATGATACCGCGTCCGATTGGGCGCAAAAACGCAAAAATCAGAAAAGAAACCGACATGCCTGCGATGGGCGGGATCTTTTTAAGCAGCGGTCGGAGTACTGTTGTCAGCATCATGGCACTACCCAGAAAAACCAGAATACCAAAGAGGTTGGGCGAATCGGGCATAAAGATCGCCATGACGGCCGAAATGATCCAGCCGCAGGCAAAAACGGTCAATCCTCGTCGATAACCTCGCCGTCCCATGGGTGCGCAGAAGCCGGACAGCAGAATAAACGTCCAACAGGTGGCCTGCTGCCAAAAAAATGCGCCACGGCTATGATACCACGGCCATTCTACGCCAAACAGATACACCAGATCCCATGCGGCATGATAGGCCATCATACTGAGCAGCGCCAGGCCACGGATCTGGTCAAGAAGGGGATATCTCGGCTTGGATGTGGACATAGCATTCTCCTTTGTCGTTTTTATCATTATACCACAGTACCTTGCCATTTTGCACCCCGATATGAACAAGCCATGGTCTGCATTGCACACAATTTATATTCTGTAAAGATTTTGTTTAGATTTCATTTACTTGCCCCTGCAGCTCCTTCATGCTACACTTTTTATATATAGAAGTATCTTTTTTTATCATAAATCAAGGAGGTCCACCATGCGTAACGTGGCGGTCATCACCGACAGCAACAGCGGTATCTCCCCTGCCGAATCTGCCGCTTTGGGCATCGACATCATCCCTATGCCTTTCTTTATCGACGGCGAACTCTATCTCGAAGGGGTCGATCTTACCCATGATGCCTTTTATTCTCATTTAAATAATGGTGCCGATGTCAGCACCTCCCAGCCTTCCATGGCCGATATCCTCGATCATTGGAACGCAGCACTGGAAACCTACAGCGAAGTGGTCTATCTGCCTATGACCTCTGCCCTCAGCAGCAGCTATCAGACAGCCTGTATGTTAGCCGAAGATTTTGGCGGCAAAGTAGAAGTTGTCGATAACAAGCGTATTTCCTGTACCCTCAAGCAGAGTGTTCTGGAGGCCGCCGAACTGGCACATCGAGGATACTCGGCCCGTGAGATCCGCAAGATCCTGGAGCGCGAGGCCCTCAATGCTTCCATTTATATCTCTGTCGATACCCTCAAGTATCTCAAAAAAGGCGGACGTGTTACGCCCGCTGCCGCTTCCATCGGTGCAGTACTCAATATCAAACCGGTACTGCAGATCCAGGGCGGTCAGCTGGATGCCTTTGCTAAAGTTCGCGGCATGAAAGCCGCCAGACAGACCATGCTGGACGCCGCCGAAACCGATATGCAGACCCGTTTTGCCGGCACACCCTGCACCATCCGTGCCGCCCATACCTGTACAGAGGAAGAGGCCGCACTTTGGAAAGCTGAGATCGAAGAGCGCTTCCCCGGCCATACTGTTCTGCTCGATCCGCTGACCCTCAGCATCGCCTGCCACATCGGCCCCGGCGCACTGGGCATTACCATCACCCCTCGTCTGGCCGAGACCGGTACCATCGAAACCTGCTCGTCCAACTGAAACTGAGCATTTCCAACAGCACCTTTTGTGAAAGGTGCTGTTTTTTTACATATTCTTTACACAGATGGCTCTTTCCTGTATAATATTTTCGGTAAGTTTTAACCCACCTTTAATTATACAGAAAGGAGGAGGATGGATGCGTTCGATCTACATCCTGCTCACCCGTTCCAAGACCCTGGCTTCCCGCCTCGTTTATCTGGCCACCGAAGCCCAATACACCCATTCCTCCCTTGCCTTTGAGGATGATCTCAATGACCTCTACAGCTTCGGCCGTAAATATCCCCGTCTGATCCTGCCTGCAGGTCTGCAGGTAGAATCATTGCGCCGCGGCTTTTTCAAAACATATAACGATATTCCCTGTATTCTCTATGAATTCCGCGTAGAAGATGCGGCCTATGATGCAGCCCGTGCCATCGTAAACGAAATGGTCAGCCAGGCCGAGCGTTACAGCTACAACATCTTTGGCCTGCTCTCCTGCAAGCTGGGCATTGTGCTTGACCGCAGAAACAAATACTTCTGCTCAGAGTTTATCGCCGAAGTCCTCGATAAGAGCGGCGCCATCAAAATGCCCCGTGCTTATTCCCTCATGCACCCCATGGACTTCACCCAGCTTCCCGGCGCCATTCGTCTGTATGAGGGCAACGTCGGCCATCTGCTGGAAGAGATCACCGCACGCATGGAGCAGGAGCAGCAGTGCAACGAAACAGCCCTTGCCGCATTCTGATTTTCATCATCTGATAAAGGAAGTGTTTGTATGATTATCCGTCAGGCAACCATCCGCGATTACGAAGCTGCCGCTGCTCTGGAACAATCGGTCTTTCAGCTGCATTACGAAAACCGCAAGGACTTCCTGCGCTATCGTACCGAACCTCTGGAGAAAGAACGTTTCGCTTCCATGCTGGAAGGTATGATCTATCTGCTGGCCGAAGAGGACGGCATCATCCTCGGCCAGGCCATCGCCTACAAGCGTGGCTATAAAGATCACCCCGTCTTCAACGATATGGAATGGCTGGAGATCGACGACATCTCGGTAGCTCCCGAAGCCCAGGGAAAGGGCATCGGCAAAGCTCTCTTTGAAGCCATGAAGCAGACAGCACTGGATATGGGACTTCATCATATTGAGCTGACCGTCTGGGCATTTAACGAAAAAGCCAAAGGCTTTTATGAAAAGATGGGCATGCGGTCCCGTATCGACCGCATGGAGATCGAGTTCTAAACAAAAAAGCGATGAGATTTTAAAAATCTCATCGCTTTTATCATTTTACAGCAACATCGACTTCAGCGCCGTCCCCCCTGATCTCGATGACCAGACGGTTGGGCAGACAGACGATGGGCTTGCTTCCATCTTCGATCCATCCGGTTTCCACGCAGACCCGATCGGGACAATCGGCATGGCTGACACGGATGCGGCCTTGTTCAGCCTCAATGGTGTTGTGATGCTTACCTTTGACATCGATGGTGTAGAAGCCCTCGACTTTTGAAAGATCGACTTCTTCTATGACTTCACCGTCCAACGTAATGACCGCTGTTTTGCCGTCGGTATTGATAAACATCCAACCAACAACGACCGAGATCAGCAGCAGACCACCCAGCAGGATCAGCCAGAACTTGTTGCTTTTCATATCAATAATCGATGCCTTCTTCTTCGGCATCATATTTGCGGCCATAGTAATCGAAGAGTTCGATCAGTTCCTGCACTTCCTTGCGGCGTCTGCGCTTGGGTGCATTGAGCCCCCATGCCGCAGCGGAAGCAGCACCGATACCCAGAATACCCCACAGGATCATTTTATTCTGCTGTACTGTTTCGAGAATCGCACCCAGTCCGTTGATCCGGTAGATGATGCGGCCTGTACCGTAAGTCTGGTCGTATACAATGGCAGGATCGGCAGCCAGAATCAGATTTCCCTCACCATCGGCTACCGTCAATCGGCCTTCGGGCCCCCATACAACATGGCCGCTCTCCATAATCGCCTCGGGATCGACAATGGCCAGGCTGCCCACAGGCAGCAGTTCTTCAAAGGATGTGTCCCAAACAGCATAACCCTGTACGGGCAGAACCTTCGGCAGCAAACCATCGGTCGAAAATGTGACCAACAGGCAGAGTGCCAATGCCAGAAGAAGCAGCAGAGCCATCGACCCTACCGCGATATTTTTCATCAGTTTCATGATTTCTATCCCCAATATGTGATATTGTTTATTATTATACCACGCATCGCCCCTCAATCAAAGGGGGAAATTCAGACAGCCCTCCAGCGCACTCCATGGAATGAGAAATACAGGGATCCCTGCAGCACCGGCCGCAATATCTCCCGGTCGGAAGTAAACACAAAGTCCCCGTTCTGTCAGAAAGAACCACCGTGGTTTGTGCTGCCATCCGCCAAACCAATGTCCCGTCGGCGCTGCTGACATCTCTGCTTCGATGTGTGCATTCACCCTGCGCCGTACTTCTGCCGAAGAGCGGAACAGTTCTCTGTTTCCCATCAATCGCCCTTCGGGCAGCCGCCAGACTTCCGATCGCCGCCCCAGCCCGGTATGGAACAGACCAAGATCCTCATAACAGTCGAAATATAAAGAGAGCATATCTTCCCGTTCCCATCCGATCGTATAGGAATATTCAAACCGAAGCCGTTCGCCCAGCACCCCTTTGGGCAATGCAGGCAATGTGGTGCGGCACAATCGGATGACCCTCTGCAACAGGCCCTCGGCTTCCAGACGATACCGGACAGTCACTGCCGATGGATGGCAAAGCTCGGGATAGGTCAAGTTGAAGTCGAGTACGCACCCCTCTGTCACAGGGATCTGCCGCCGGATTTCCCGACAAATGATACAGGACATGATCTTCCTCCTTACATTTTTCCTTATTCTTATGCACTGCTACAGTAAAAGTTGTTTCCATACAGATAAATTTGTGATATACTATTAAATAATCGTGTCCTTTCAAGGATACATAAGGAGGTGGCAAGTATGCAGCAGGGCTATGTTCGAGAGCCCGAAGACATCAAATGCCTGATCTTATACTGCCTGAGCCTGTTGCCCATCACCATCAAAGAAGAAGACCTTCTGGAAATCGTAATGATCGACGATGGCTTTGGTTATTTTGAATTTGCCCAGTATTTCCGCGAGCTGCGGGATGCCAAGCTGATCTCCGAAATCGGGATCGGCGGCCACAAGGAATTTCTGCTCACCCTCAAGGGTAAGGAGGTTCTTGACCTGATGGACGGTCATCTGCGTCAGAGCGTCTGCGACAAGGCACAGGCTTCGGCCATCCGTGTCGTCCGCCGCATCCGTCGCAGCGACAGCATCAAGACGGCCCATAAGCCCAACGGCGACGGAACCTATACCACCACCATGACCATCTGCGACAAGAGCACCGACCTGGTGACCGTGTCCATGCTGGTCTACAGCGAACGCCAGTGCCGCATTCTGGAAGAAAACTTCAAGGCCAATGCCGAGAACGTCTTCAAGGGACTGGTCAATCTGCTTTTGGAAAACGAAAAACATACAGATACGGAGGACTGATCATGCGACTGAACGGAACATCCAAGCGCCTGCTTGCCTTATTGCTGGTTACCTGCTCTCTGCTGAGCCTTTGGGCCTGCGGCAAAGATCCCGAGCCGCCCCAGGAAGAGGAAGAAGAAGTTGTCACCCAGCAGCCGGAAGAAACCACACCCGAAGAACCGGAAGAAATCGAGGAGCCCGAAGAACCTGTCATCACTACCTTCGTTCCCGATGGCAATGTCAATCCTCTGACCGGTGAATGTGATGGTATCTCCGATGCTGCCCTCACCCGCAGACCGGTTGCCGTTATGGTCAACAACATCAAGACCGCTCTGCCTCAGTGGGGCATCTCCCAGGCCGATATCATTTATGAGATGCTGGCCGAAGGCCGTATCACCCGTTTCCTGGCTATCTTCAAGGATCCTTCCAAGATCGATAAGCTGGCCTCCATCCGCTCTTCCCGTCCCTACTACATCGACATCGCCCAGAGCTACGGTGCCGTTTATCTGCACTTCGGCGGCAGTGTTCCTGCCTATGAGGCCATCGCCGCTCGCAGCGACCTGATCAATCTGGACGGTATGCGCGGTTGGGAAGGTACCCTCTACAATCGCGATGCCAACCGCAAAAAGACCATGGGCTATGAACACTCGGTTTATGCCACCGGCCAGTCCATCGAGGACGCGCTGGCATCCCTCAAGCAGGATCTGACTCAGGAGACCCAGCCTTCTGCCTTCAACTTCACCGATACCATCGAAAACACCCCCGCTTCCGTCGCCAATGGACAGGCAGCCAACAAGGTCACCGTCACCTTCAGCTCCAGCCACCAGCCCTGGTTTGAATACAATGCCGAAAACGGCACATGGCTGCGCTTCCAGTACGGCACCGCCCAGATGGACGCCATCCAGGATCAGCAGATCGAAGTCAAGAATGTCATCGTTCTGCGCATGGCCACCCGTGATGTCCCGGGCAGTGAACTCAAGCTGATCGAGATCACCACCACAGGTACCGGCAGCGGCTACTACTTCTGCGATGGCAAATATGTCCCCATCACATGGCAGAAGGATAAGTACAATTCCGAAATCCACTATTTTGACGAAAGCGGCGCGCCTCTGGAGCTGGCCCGCGGCAAGACCTTTGTCTCGGTCGTCACCGAAAGCGCCGATGTCGTCATCGAGTAATCCCCTTTGAACTATTCCCCAAGGAGACCCTTTATGCACAAAAGAATCCTGAGCCTCTGCCTTTCTGCGGTACTGCTCTTCTCTCTTACCCTCGGTCTGACCGGCTGCTCGGGCAGCAGCAAGACCGACTACTGCTTCGGCATCGTATCCGATGGCAACGCCCTCAGCGATGACCATCTCAATCAGGGCGTATGGGATGCTCTGCGTGAACTGGCCGACCGTTATCAGTTCAAGTATGGCTATGCACGTTCCCAGTCCAACGATACCGCCGCCTTCATGTCGGGTGTCGACTATCTGGTTGGCGAAGGCGCCAATGTCATCGTCCTGCCCGGTGTCCTTTTTGCCGACACATTCCTGGAAGCCTGCGCCAAGTATCCCGATATCTATTTTATCGCCGTCGACTGCAACCCCGAAAGTGTACCCAAGAATGGTGCTGCTATTGTCTTTGACAAGAGCCAAGCCGGTTTCCTGGCCGGCTATGCCGCAGCCCTCGAGCTGGGCGATGCCAACTTCGGCGGTGTCTTTGGCAAGTCGGATGAAGCTGCCCTTGAGCTGATTTCCGGCTTTATCCAGGGTGTTGAACAGGCCGGCGGTCGCTGTGAGACTTCCGACTTCCGTTTTGTCGATTCCAGAACCAGCTATCCCAAGGGACAGCAGCTGGCTGCCACCCTCTTTGAGGAAGGCATCACCTGCCTGCTGACCGGCTCCGATCCCACCGGCATGGGTGCCCTGGCCGAAGCCCGTACCCGTCGCCAGGCCGGCGATGATATCTGGGCAGTCACATCCGATGCGGATGGACACAAGACAGCCCTGTACGATCACGAACAGAATCTGTCGGCCAGCCTGACCACCGCCATGTGTGATTATGGCTATGCCTTCACCTGTCTGGCCGAGCGTCTGCTGGAAGGCGATGATGCCTTCTTCGGACGCACCAACCTCTTCGATATCACCTCGAACGGTGTCGGCCTCCCCGATGAGAATCCTCACCTGAGCGAAGATACGCTGGACGCTGTCGTCGAAGCCATCGAAGATATCCAGTCGGGCAAGATCATCATTACTGTTAAGTAAATCCAAAGATACAAAAAAGACACATCCAATCGGATGTGTCTTTTTTATTATTGTTTAATACCGGACTTCCATCAACATCAGGCCGCAGGCAGGTGCCAACGGTCCGGCCTGTTTGCGGTCACAGGCGGCAAGGATGCCGGGGATCTGTCCGGGCAGCATACGTCCTGCGCCGACCTCTGCCAATGTGCCGACCATAATGCGGATCATATGATAGAGGAAACCTTCTCCGCGGAAGTCAAGAACCAGATCCTCTCCCTCACGGGTAATGGCAATGGAATCGACGCGGCGAACGGTAGATTTCTTGCTGTTTTTCAGATCACAGAAGGACTGAAAATCCAGTTTGCCCACCATGTGTGCAGCGGCAGCCTCCATAGCGGCAATGTCCAGTTTCTCGGGGCAATCCCAGCTCCAGCGGCGGCCGAATACATCGCGAACATCACTCTGATGAATGCGATAACGATAATGCTTGCCTTTGGCGTTGAGACGGGCATGGAAGTGCGGCTCGGCCTCGGTCAGCTCGACAACGGCAATATCCTGGGGCAGATACTGATTGATATACTCCATGACGGTACGGGCAGGCAAACCATGCTCCAGCGCAAAGGAAGCCACCTGACCCCATGCGTGAACACCGGCATCGGTACGTCCGCTGCCGCGGACTTCTACTTCTGCCCCATCCAGTTTGCCCAGAATGGATTCCAGCTTGCCCTGGATGGTGTTGGCGGTATTGCCCTGCTTCTGCCAGCCGTTATATTTTGTGCCCTCATAGCGGAGGGTCATGCGATAATTCTGTTTCACTGCTTACTGAAAGTTAACAGGATTGAAGGGGCAGCGAGCGCCGATGCACTGGTTGTTCTTGTTGCACCATGCGCAGGGCTCGATCTCGGACTTTTCCATCTGTACGCCCAGTTCTTCAGCGACATAATCGATGGCTTCCAGAATGGCAATGCGGGAATGACGCTTGCAGCAGCGGGGACCGCCGATCTTGGCTTCGCGGGCCAGGACGCGGGAAGTCAGGTTGATGCACTGACCCCACTGTGTGGTTGCCAGAGGATTGGAGCCTGTGACGATGGACAGGAATGTACCGGCGCTGATGGCTGCACCGCAGGTGCCCCACAGACCGCAGATACCGCCGGGAACCTGACGGCCGCGGCTCTGCATCTCGATCAGAGCAGCTTCCAGATCCAGTTCGCCGCCTGCGTTCTTATAGGCAGTCAGCAGAGCGCCGCCGATGAGGACATGATGCTCGGGGCCGTGCATATGGCAGAAAGGCAGCTGCATCAGCTTGTGGATGATCTCAATGGGGTTCTTGGATGTTTCGTTCAGGCAGGCAGCCAGGAAAGCATCCATGCCTTCCATGTGGCACTCGCTGCAGACGTAGTGGCCGTTCTTGCAGCGGCAGTTGCTGACCTCGATCTTATGGCAGAGAGCACATTCCATCTGCTCGGCCTGCTCCAGATAAACCAGACGCTCCTTGCAGATCAGGCACTCTTCGTTATTCTTTTCAGCATTGTCAATGATGATCTCGTTCATGTTACTCACCTTTTCTCAGAATTTTTATAGGGGGTTAAATCAATTTTTATGGATTTATTGTCATTTTACCATATAGACTGCACCCATAGCAATCGGAATTTCCGATAGAAAAGGCTCTGCCAAATGGCAGAGCCTTAGTCATATTTTAGCTGTAGAGCTTACCCTTCTTGCGCAGCCACAGGAAGTAGGCCAGACAGATGATGACCTGCAGGACCGAGGCCGCAGGGGCAGCCAGACCGATATGGAAGAGGGTAACACCTGCCATACGGCTGAGGATCCACGACATGGGGATTCGGACACACAGAGTGGCGATCATATTATGGGCCGCAGTGATGACCGAACGGCCGCAGCCGCTGAAGTAGGAATTGAGGTTAAAGACAAAGCAGACGATGATGCAGTCCATGGAATAGGAACGCAGATACTGGGATGCCGCTTCGATAACAGCAGGATCGTCGGTAAAGATGCCGGTGAAGAAGGCAGGTGCCATCTGGGTGGCAATAAACAGTACCGCACTGACGGCCAGCGAATAGAGCATGCTGGTGGTCATGGTCTTGAGGGCACGCTCGGGCTTGCCTGCACCGATGTTCTGACCGACCATGGTAGCGGTTGCCATAGAGAAGGCCATGGGAGGCAACATGAAGAAGGAGATCAGCTTTTCGGTAACACCAACGGCAGCCGATGCGACCAGGCCCATGGTATTGATGATGGCTGTGATGATGAGGAAGGACAGGCTGATAAAGACATTCTGCAGCGCCAGAGGGGAACCGACCTTGAGGATCCACTTGAGCGAATAGCCATCGACGCTCAGATGAGATCTTTCGAACTTGAAGCCAAAACCCTTCTTCCACATATAGACCAGCGACAGCAGGAAGCTGATGCCCTGAGCCATAACGGTGGCCAGCGCAGCACCCGATGCCGCCATGCCCAGCAGACCAACAAAGACAATGTCTGCCAGGATATTGATGACACAGGCAATGGCAATAAAGATAACAGGGGTCTTGGAGTCGCCCATACCGCGGAAGATACCACTGGTGACGTTATAACCCAGAATGAACGGAATACCGCATGCACAGATGCGGATATACTGCCGAGTCTGTGCGACAGCTTCGGCAGGTGCCTGCATGAGAGCGACCAGCTGAGGGGTGAAGATGTACATCAGCGGTGTCAAAATAAGCGCCATCACAGTGAAGGTCACTGCCATAGTGCCGATGGCCTTGGCAGTGCCGTCGTCATTCTTACGGCCCATCTGCTGAGCGATCAGAACGGTACCGCCGGTACAGAAGCCAAGGACGGCATGGGTGATGGTGTTGAGCAGCTGACTGCCTGTGGAAACACCCGATACCGCTGCCGAGCCGGAAAACTGACCGACAACAAACATATCAGCCGCACCATACAGCGACTGCAGCATGCTGGCAAAAAGGAAAGGAATGGCGAACTTGACCAGCGCCGGTCCGATGCGGCCTTCGGTCAGGGAATTGGTTTTCATTGTGTTTTAAATCTCCTGTGAAATATTTTATATTACGAATGGACTTCGGCTTCTGCCTTTTTTGTGGGGCAGCGGTCGAAAAATGCCTCATGCTCCAGGATGATCGAAAGGATCTCCTTGCCCGGCGGTGTGGTGCGCGGATCGCGCTGATACTGACGCAGGTTGGGGCCGTTGAGGGGTACCAGGATCAGGCTGCCCTCATAATTAGTGTGGAAGAACTTCTGCAACCCCTCCAGCGTATGATGGCCGCCGAACATTTCCCGATTGTCGGGATCGTCCATATCGATCTGCATGGCGGTCAGTACTTCGATCTTGGTATTGAGAGGCTCAATGCCCATGCCGAGGAACAGAACATCCCAGCGGCGATACTTCGGATCCAGCAGATCCTCATCACCCAGATGATAGAACTCCTTAACGCCCAACAGTTCTTCACCAAACTCACGATAGACAGTATTGACCATCTGACGGTTGAAGTCCGACTTGAGCTCCAGGCCGACCGGCTGATAGGAACCTGCGGGAATGACATGGAGTGCACCGATGCCTTCGGCTACACGATTGGAACGCTGATGCATCAGAATGAAACTTTCCATGGTCCCATCTTCCAGCTCGACATTATAGAGCAATGTGGCTGTATTGATACCAATACCGGCAAAGCGGTTGCTCAGGTCGAGGATATCGGCCTGGCGATGGCGATTATACAGGCCGCAGAAAGGATGTAACCTCTTGGGCGGCCTCTTTCGGCGGACGCGGCGTGCATGGGCCATCTCATGAACCAGATACTCACAGGTGTTGAGAAAATCGAAATATCCGCCGGACTTGACCGTAACAGCAAGATTGCCGCGGCTGGCATCGCCATGCATACCCTCCAGAGCAAACAGACGTCCATTGAACATCAGACTCTTGCCTGCCTGTACCGTCTTTTTATTGGAAACATAACCATCCCACGGATAGGGCAGGAACCAGGTCGCCGGGGGATGTTTGTCCCACTTGGTATCTGAGATCTCGACTTTAACATCCTTCAACAGCATGAAATCATCCTGGTCGGGACGCTGCAGCCATACGCGAGGATAGATCAGGTCACGAACGACC
>JAFYOK010000198.1 GCA_017560175.1 Clostridia bacterium
CGACTGGAGCAGGAAAGAGCCGCCGCTGAGCAGCGCCGAAATGGTCATCATGACACGGACATCCATCTTGCCGATCTGTCGGCCGACCCAGGGAGCTGTGGCCGCCATGGTGATGCACATGATGGTGCTCTGGGTGGCAATGGTACCCAGGCCGACATTGAATTCTCTGGCCAGTACCGGCATGAAGATAGAACCGCAGTTGGTGCCGATGCCGATGGAGGCGCCCATATAAAGGCAGCAGGCCACCATAATGACCCACGGGTAATATTTCTGTTTCTTTGTCAGAAGATCTGTCTGCATACACACATTCTCCGTAAATATATATTTTTATTCCAAAGAGAGCATAGCACAGGTGGTGAGGATTTTCAATGTTTACAAAACATATCTCTGTGCTGACCTCAACTCCCACATGGGCGCTGCCGCCCCAAACCCCGGCCATCCTTTGTCGCGACACAAAGGATGCAAAAGTCGCATAGGGGGGTTGCGAATTCCCCCCTATGTACCCCACAACGCTTTGGTGCTTCCGCACCATCCGTTGAAATATACCATGTAGGAGCCGATTTATAATCAGGCACTTACCCGAAGCCTTCCCCTGGGGGAAGGTGGCACCGCAGGTGACGGATGAGGGACAAAAAGGCCGCCAGAAGGCGGCCTTTGATCTTATTTTTCCTTGTTTCCAAACAAACCACGCGTGATCAGAAATCCGGTGAGAATGTATATAATGTGATACATAGCACCCTGATAATTGTTTTTTCCGCTTATACCAAACCACCTGAACAATACAAGATTAAGTTCTATGCTGTTATAGATTTTCTGCATCGTTTCGATAATCTCTTCGGCAAAACCGGGCTTTCCTAAACGCATCCATGAAATATAATCACAGGTCATCAGGAGCAACACATAAAACAGCAGAATACAGCCGACGATCAGTGAACTCTTACGGATGCGAAAACCTACATTTTCGCCATCGGCAGAAAGCAGAACCAACGCCGCACCAATTCCGCCGTAAATCAGCAAGGGAACACCATAGATCCATTGCCACGGAAGCAGAACCCAGCTGCGCAGTTCGGTCAGCTTGACAAAAATCCCGGTCGGTAGCAGGCAGAAGATACCCACCAGAATCAATACACCAACGATCTTATGGATGGGAAGCTGAAGTTTCTTCATAGTTTTTCCTCCTTTTGTTCTTTATACCACCAAAAGAGGGAAAATGTTCCACCTGTTATCGAATAAAGTTGGTTGCGTGGCGGACTTCTTCGGGCTGGGGATGGACGATACCATTCTGCTTGCCCAGTTCGATGCACTTGAGCATCCATGCCATGTTGCGGCCCAGGTAACGCATGACCTGCATACCCTCCAGATCCTGCTGGACCTGCTCGGGGGTGTTACCGTGGACCATGTTCCAGTACTTGGACGAAACAACAGGCATCTGGGCAATGGTGAAATACTTATTGAGGCGGTCGAGGGATGCCGATGCACCGCCACGGCGGCAGGAAACAACGGCTGCACCCGGCTTGAATGCAAAGACCGAGGAATTGCTGTAGAAGACACGGTCGAGGAATGCGCTTGCAGCACCGCCGGCCGAAGCATAATGGACAGGTGCGCCGAAGATGAAGCCGTCGGCCTCCCTGGCCTTCTCGACAAAGGCATTGACGCCGTCATTATCGCCAAAGACGCACTTACCGGCCTTGCGGCAGGCACCACAGCCAATGCAGCCGCCGATGGGCTTTGTACCGATCGATACGATCTCGGTCTCGATGCCCTCTTCATTCAGTGTCTTGGCCACCTCACACAGAGCGGTATAGGTGCACATCTCACCGCGGGGGCTGCCGTTCAAAAGCAATACTTTCATCTTAGTTTCCTCCTGATATATTTTTTAGGGTTAAAATAAGCATAGCATAAAACCATGCTCTTTTCAATGGCAGAGCAGGATGGTATAATAAAGGCAGAACACAAGAGCTGCCAAGGAGGCCTTTATATTATGAAAATCGTCATTACTGCCCGCAATTTCTCCACCGGCGACGACAGTGCTGTTCGTCTGCTGC
>JAFYOK010000199.1 GCA_017560175.1 Clostridia bacterium
AACTCAACTTTGCCTTTGGCCTCGGTAAAGTCCTGCGCCGCAAAATAGTTGGAAGCACTTCTTGTCTGTCTTGCGTTGTACGCATCAAAAATCGATAGCAGATCTGCCTCAAAGGCAGGAACAGATCCTGCGGTGGGGGTGGATGAACTGCTGTACTGCCACCACCTGTGGCCGATGGCGACGATATGCCATCCTTCCGGTGTGCTTTTGATTGCATTCACGAAAAACATGCCCTGTGCCATCATGGCCGGATGATTGCCGGTGATATAGTCCAGATAGAGGTATCTGGTCTTTTCGGCCGGATTGTCGATGTAATAGTAATTGCCGTCCCCCATGATCATATCTGCGCTCTCTTCGGGCGCCAGAAGGAAGGCATATCTGTAATTCTCGTCTTCGTAGTCGACAGAATCTTTGTTCAGGTTATCATGGTTGCCAAAAACGCTATGGTGATTGGGCAGACCTTTGATGGCTTTACGCCAGTCATAGAGATATTCCATTGCCTTACGGGTGGACAGAAGATCATCGCCGATGATATCGCCGCCAAAGTTGACTTTGTTCATAGGCGTGTGTTCATAAAGGTAGTGCAGCAGCCTGGGGGAAACCTTGCTGTTGCCGTTGGGCCAGTGGGCATCGGTGTACCACAGGAATGCCGACTTGTTTCTGCCGGCCTGTTCCATCGCTGTCTGGATGGCGCTTGCTTTGGTTTCCAACTCATTTTTCCAATAGTCGGGCACAGCTCCATTGCCTTCACTGACTTTTGCTGCATTCGCCGGCGTATACCCCAGCGCAGCGGTGATGTTTTCGGCAGTCACATTGGCATCCGAGCCGTCAAACTTACCGCTGTCTTTGGCGCGCTGCAGAACGGCTTCCACATCGGAATAAGCCAGCGCACCGATGTTGGATCTTGCCTGTGCTTTCTGACTGTCGCTGAGACTCTGATATGCAAAGGTGCGGACATAGTTATTGTCTGCATAATCGGTCGATGGCAGTACAGCTAAGTTGAGGGTCCATTCACCGGAGTTTTTCAGATGGATCACGACATTTTCTGCGACCTCACCGTCATCTGAAGTGATGATGCCGCTAAACACCGCCTCTGTTCCCGGCGCTAATGCCGTCAGAGGCAATACGTATACATCCTGAACCAGCGCAGATACGACTTTACCTTCTGCAAATGCCTGTTCAACATCGGCAAGGGTTGCGTCTGTTTCAAGTATTTCAGATTCGGCCTCCGTATCAACATAGAAGTGAGCGATAAACATAGGATCACCGCCCAGACCATCGGGCAGATAATTGCGGTCCAGCTTATGCCATGTGACTTCCTGTACGCTGCGCATACGAAGCGTACAGGATGCACCGGCCTGTGTGTTGCGCAGGCGGATGCTGTATCGACCATCGGAATTGCCAAGGATACAGAAACCTTCACCCGTATGTTCAAAAGTATCGAAAAACAGACTGCCGTCGCCGATATACAGTATGTCATCCTGTTTTCTGCAGCGACCCTCCAGCTCCAGGTTGGATAGGGTGATCAGATATCTGACCCCTTCTGTCAGGCCGTTTGTCATACCACTGACCGTGCTGATACCATTTGCAACTGCAAAGGTGACTGTGGTTTGCGGAATGATCTCTGCATCCTCGCCGACAACCTCTTTCCAATGGGTACGGTTTTTGATGTAGCTGTCTTTTGCGGGATCATTTTCGGCAAAGTCTGCCTGCGCACCATTGCCGGGGTCGCCTTTTTCCCCTTTAAGGTCGGCAGAGGATGTACCGCCGGCAGAAGTGATGATCAGTTTTGTACCCTCCCAGCGGTGGGTGACCGATGTGCCGTCTTTGCCGTCAATACCATCGCGGCCGTCCTTGCCGTCCCGACCGTTGAGGCCGTCCATACCGTCGGCCCCATCGCGGCCGGTGGCGGGATAGCCTGTGTTTTCATATTGTTCGGTTTCCCGATCATAGATCATCCATGTACCGGTTTCCCCATTGATGATGGGCGGTTCGGTCATGGGCGCTTCGACGCGGCGCACCTGTTCCAATACCCGGTCAAACCAGGACGCGCCGGGAGGATCGGGAACTTTGTCGGGGTTTTCCAGGGTCTGTTCTACCTGTACATAGCTGATCTCCAGAATGACCAGGACTTCGTCCACGTAATAGCGGATTTCAGCGCGTCCATTGCGTCCGGCACGGGCAGTATCGGTATGGTCAACATCCCACAGCAGCAGATTTCCCTGTCGTCGGGCAGCAATAGGATAGGGCAGCTGATCGCCGGGACGCTGGTAGAGCAGTTCGGCCTGGCCTTCGCCATAGCGTTCGATCCATTCGGTCAGGTCGAACTGTACCTGACGGGCCAGATGTTCGCCGCGGCGACCGATGTTGATCCGGCCACCGGGAATCGCTTTGATAATTTCCATTGCGTATCTCTCCTTTCTGTTTTTATTGAAGGCTTCCCCTCTGGGGAAGCTGTCATCCGGCAGGATGACTGATGAGGTCGGCCATTTGGCCGTATTCATTTTGTCATCCCGAGCCTGTCGAGGGATCTCACACCGAGCGAAAGGTCTTGGTGCAGTTGGCAGAACTATGTGTGAGATCCTTCGATTACGCTGCGCTCCACTCAGGATGACAATGGGGCTGCGTGCAGGTGATTCGCTCCGGGCGAGGCAAGCCATCGCCCCTACGATCGTCTGATATAAAATTGTTGCATAGATTTATCCCTGGACGATGTGGGCATCGTCCCCTACAAAATGCGTCGCAGACACCATAATTCTTCATTCTTCATGCACCGTAGGTGCGCTTCATTTTTCATTCTCAATTGGCCGTCCGGCCGCCCTATCTCTCTTCCCCTCTGTACCGATAGAACACCTGCGCCGAGGCAAAGGCCATGCGTCCCTCGGTGCGCAGGCGGCAAAGGAAGTGTCGTACCCCCAGGCATCGGGGCTTACGGACAAAGACTTCGGCGAAGGGGCCATCTCCGCCTGAACCGCAGATCAGCGGCGTGCGATCGGTACGCCGTTCGTGATCGGTGACATATTCCACCGCAACTTCCCCTTGATTGCCGTCATCGAGAGCAAAAATGACCTTGGTGATATCCTTCCGCACCTCGTATGTGCCAAAGTTGCGGACAGGCAGGGCAACCATACTCTCAAAATCAGCAGGGTCTTCTTCCGAAAAACGATAGACCGTACCATCGTTGCCGACAGTCCCATCTTCCCCCATCACACAGGCAGAGGACTGCAGGCCATCGAAATAGAACCAGCTGAGACTCCCGGGGGTGCCGATCGAGCCGCCCAGACGATAATCCCACAGCCAGGCATGGTCACCCACCATCAGCCAGTAGCGCTCTCCGTCATCCCGACTGATCGAGTGGACATCCTGCTTCAGATCCCGAAGCAGACCGGGCTTGTCGGTGCCGCATTCCGCATTTCGAGACAGGTGTGCAATGGTATTTTCCCCGGCGGCTGTTGTATCCCGCAGCAGGAAGATGCCGCGGTCGCGGTTGGCAAAGACCAGGTTATTCTCGATCAGCTGTATGCTGTCGGGCAGATCACATCCCACAGAGGGATGGATGGCGGTATAGTGCATGGTAATGAAGGTGCGGCCATCGATCTCTGTTGTGCCGAATACAGCTCCGCCGATGCGGCTCCTTTGGAAAATGACCAGTTTGTTCTGCTGCTGGCCAAAGGCTGTGATAGGGTCACTGAAATCACCGGCCAGATTGTAATGCTCGGTGGGGAAATAGGTGGGATCCATCGATACATCGGTGTTGGCGCTCCAGAAATAGCCGTTGGGTTGGTCTTCACACCCGGCCAGCACCATGCAAAGCCCTTCGCCGCCGCCATAAACGGTAGCGATATTGCAGGACATCAGCTGCTTGTAGTGGGTTTTGAATTCATCGGTCGATCGGCGGCTGAAGAGGATGCGGACATTGTTCCGCCCGGCCTGAATGGCTGTGCCATCCTTGATGCGGACTTTGAAGATCTGCCGCGTAATGTTGCGGTCGAGGCCATGGTCCAGGCTGATCCATTCCCCCGTTCCGTCCAGCACTTCCACATCGATGACCGTACAGTCAAAGAAGGGGGCGCAGAAATCGGTGGTACCATCGGTATCGGGGCTGTAGCTGACATAAAAGCTGTGGCTCAGACGGTTGAGGGGCTGATAAAGATCCCCTGCGCCTGGAATGGCAGGATCGGCGTTGAGAAGCAATGTGGGACAGAACGGGCTGACCGTGCTTGCTGTCAGCGCGCCGTATTCATTTTCTGTAATGACCGCATAAACGCCTCGGGTCTTGTAATAGAGCAGGCCGTTGTGCAGGACGAAGCTGCCGCCGATGCCGGGCAGACCGCGGACGGTCTCC
>JAFYOK010000020.1 GCA_017560175.1 Clostridia bacterium
CTCCAGGCTCTGAGCCCGGAGGAAAAAACTGTCTACAGACATGCTTCTCTCTCCTTCAGCAGTTCCAGCATACGGCGATCCTCTTCGCTGCCGCTGCCGTCAAACTGACGCTGGAAACGGCTGCGGAGGGCGCGAATATAGTCGGGGAACAGAGGATCACTCTCCATCGCCTTGCTCCAAAGCAGATGATCGCCGCCCTCGTATGCACCTTCTGTGATGCGCATGAGGGTATAAAGGCGATGTTCTTCATAAACCAGACGTTCTTCGACAATGGCATAACCGTTGTCGCGGAGGTAACGGCGCAGGCGCTCCTGCTTGCTCATGGGCTGGACCACCAGAGAGGCCTTCTTTGCCCAGGGTGCGCGATCGAGGATATCGGCCATCAGGTCGCCGCCCATGCCGCAGATGGTGATGACATCGCTGCCGCTGGGCACAACACCGTTGAGGCCGTCGGTCAGCAGGGTATCGATGCGATCCTGCAGGCCATAAAGGGCAATATTCTTTTCGGCATTGTCCAGAGGGCCACGGCGCAGATCGCAGGCCAGACCGCGCTCGGCCTTACCGTCCTGCACCAGACGGATGATGAGGTAGCCGTGGTCGCAGCCGATGTCAACGGCGCGCTCGGCCTTGGGACACATCTGGGCACAAAGCTCCAGACGGGGAGTCAGTTTGATCATAATATATCTCCAAATCAAAACAGTGGGACGATGTTTCTACCGCCCCACTGCTCCAAGTTCTTATATTTCTTTTGGCTTAGTGCTCAGCAAAGTAAGCGTTCAGTCTGTCGACCAGCTCGTCGGCATTGATGCCGTGAACGACAGCAGCCTCGGCGATGCTCTCAACAGCAGAGCTGGGGCAGCCGACGCAGAACATACCGCACTCGAAGAATGCCTGGGCAGCGCCCATGTCAGCAGCCAGGATCTCGCCAATGATGCTTTCGGTTGTTACGACCATGTGAATCAAACCTCCTGTTCGTAATTTCTACAGGGGTATTATACCCCATATCTGTAGACTTGTAAATTATTTTATTTTTGGGAATACGGATGAAAGGCTATACTGCCAATCACCCGTCACGCTTCGCGTGCCACCCTCTTTCAAAAGAGGGCTTTTTAGAAAAAGGGACCCCACGGCGCTTCTGCGCCGCGCCGGCAATCCGGCGTACGATTTTGGCGGATTCATTCCGGCAAAATCTATCCAAATATAAGGGGACCCCGAGCGGTAAACCGCTCGGGGCGAGTAAGCCTATAAGCCGGGTTCTGTTTATGCAGCCATCTATCTGGGACGTATGTCGCCACACGCCTCAAGCCACCTTTCCGGAGATTGGCCGAGCAAGCCGTAGCCCCCGCGTTGGTGTTGCTTCGGATAGAGTTTACAGGGGAGTTATGTTACCATAACAACCAGTGAGCTCTTACCTCACTTTTCCACCCTTACCCTGCCGCAAGCGGCAAGGCGGTATATCTCTGTTGCACTTGTCCTAAGGTCGCCCTCGACTGACGTTATCAGTTATCCTGCTCTGTGAAGCCCGGACTTTCCTCACGCTTACGCGCGCGGCTGCGCAGCAAACTCTCAGGATATTATACTCTTCCCTACTCAACTTGTCAAGAAACTTGCATTGACACATAGGAATTACACCTTAAATATATAATATTTACTGCACTTTTATTGACCTTATCTTTCATATCAGTTAAACTATAAAATGTAGATTTATGTGCGATCTCTCAGGAGGTATTTATATGCTCAAAGAATATATCGCAAGCATCCGGGATAAAAAGGTATCGGTCATCGGTATCGGCGTATCCAACACCCCCCTCATCCGTCTGCTGGCGCAGAACGGTGTTCAGGTCACCGCCCACGACAAAAAGCTCCGTGAGCAGATGGCAGAACTGGCCGAAGAGTTCGAGGGTATGGGCGTACGCCTGGTACTGGGCCCCGACTATCTCAGCGGCATCGATGGCGACATCGTCTTCCGTACCCCCGGCCTGCATCCCGACGTTCCCGCTCTGCGCGAGGCCGTCGACCGCGGCGCCGAGCTGACCAGCGAGATGGAAGTTTTCCTCTCCCTCTGCCCGGCCACCGTCATTGCCGTCACCGGTTCGGACGGCAAAACCACAACCACAACCGTTATCTCCGAGCTGCTCAAGGCCCAGGGCTACCGCGTTTTCGTCGGCGGCAACATCGGCAACCCGCTGCTCGACCGTACCGATGAGATGGGCAAGGAAGACTTCGTCGTTCTCGAACTTTCTTCCTTCCAGCTGCTGACCATGAAGCAGAGCCCCCATGTATCGGTCATCACCAACCTGGCCCCCAACCACCTCGATGTTCATAAGGACATGAACGAGTATGTGGAAGCCAAGGAAAACATCTTCCTCTACCAGCAGCCCGGCGACATTCTGGTCACCAACCTGGACAATGAACTGACCGTTCAGTCGGCCCGCAAGGCCCCTGCACAGGTTCGTTACTTCTCCCGTCGTGATGTTGCCTTCGCCAGCTGCACCACCGGTGCCGACATTTCCCTCTGCGGACAGACCGTCATGGATGCGTCCGACATCAAGATCCCCGGCACCCACAACATCGAAAACTACCTGGCCGCCTTTGCAGCCACCGCCGACTATGTCGATGCCGATGTTATGCAGAAGGTCGCCATGACCTTTGGCGGCGTTGAGCATCGCCTGGAGCTGGTCCGTGAACTGGACGGCGTCAAGTACTACAACGACTCCATTGCCTCCAGCCCCTCCCGTACCATTGCCGGTCTGCGTGCCTACAACCAGAAGGTCATCCTGATCGCCGGCGGTTATGACAAGCACATCCCCTACGATGTCCTCGGCCCTGTCGCTGTCGAAAAGGTCAAGGCGCTTCACCTTTGCGGCGCCACCGAAGAGAAGATCTACCAGGCTGTCGTCAATGCCCCCGGCTATGCTTCCGAAGATATGCCCATCACTTTCCATAAGGATTATGAGGAGATGATGCAGGCCATCCGCAAGGAAGCTGTCCCCGGTGACATCGTCCTGTTCTCCCCCGCTTCGGCTTCTTTCGACCGTTTCCCCAACTTCATGAAGCGCGGCGAATACTTTAAGAAGCTGGTTCATGAACTGAAATAAGCCATAGGCTTCCCTGTGTAAGGGAAGGCTCTATTTCCGACAACAAATAGTAATATTCGTTTTAAAATATCACAGGAGGTGTATCTTTTGACACTCAAGGACAAAATCAAGACCCTTGGCAATGCCTACGGCGTATCGGGAGACGAGTTCGCTGTGGCAAAGATCGCTGCCGAACTGCTGGAGCCCTATGTTGACCGCGTCGAGATCGACGAGTTCGGCAACGTATCGGGCTATAAGTCCTGCGGCAAGCCCGGCGCCAAGACCCTCATGCTGGATGCCCACATCGACGAGATCGGTTTCCTGGTCACCGGCATCACCCCGGAAGGCTTCCTGCGCTTCCTGGGCATGGGCGTCGATCCCCGTATGCTGCCCGGCAGCACCCTCAATGTCATGACCAAGACAAAGGGCAATATCACCGGCATCGTCGGTGCGATCCCTCCCCACCTGCAGGCTCCCGGCGACCAGACCAAGGCGCTGCCCATCGAGAAGCTCTATGTTGATATCGGCATGAGCTACGAGGAAGCCAAGGAGACCGTTCGCATCGGTGACTACATGACCTTCACCAGCCAGGCCTTCGACTTGCTGGGCGACCAGGTCTGCGGCAAGTCCCTGGATGACCGTGCCTGCTTCTGCTGCCTGCTTCACGCCCTCGATCTGCTGCAGGGCAAGGAACTGGATGTCGACCTGATCGTTATCGGTACAACCAAGGAAGAGATCGGCGGCCATGGTGCTGCTTATCGCACCTATGTCGACAAGCCCGACTATGCCGTTGCCATCGATGTCTGCCATGCACGCACCGACGACAACCTGCCCGGCGACCGCGTCCAGAATCTGGGCGGCGGCCCCGTCATCGCTGTCGGTACCAACAGCGTTCCCCGCTTCAGCCGCAAGGTCATGGAGCTGGCCCGTGCCAAGCAGATCCCCTATCAGATCTCGGCTTCTCCCGCCCACACCGGCACCAATGCCTGGGGCATGCAGATCATCGGTGAAGGTATCCCCACCCTGGTCGTTTCCCTGCCTCTGAAGTATATGCATTCGCCGGTCGAAGTCCTCAAGATGAGCGACGTCGAGAATGTCGGTAAGCTCCTGGCCGAGCTTGCCATGGATATTGATGAGAGGTGGCATCTGTAATGAACGGTCTGAACAGAGTAACTGATATTTTGAAGATCCTGTGCAATGCCGACGGCGTTGCCGGTTATGAAGACGAAGTCCGCGGTGCCATCGAAGAGATGGTTCGCCCCCATGCCGATGAGATGATCATCGATGCGCTGGGCAACCTGCTGGTCTTCAAGAAGGGCAAGAAAGCCCGCAATAAGCCCCTGGTCGTCTGTGCCCACATGGACGAAGTCGGCTTTATGGTCCGCGAGATCACCGAAAAGGGTATGCTCAAGTTTGTCACCGTCGGTTCGGTCGATCCCCGTGTTATGATCGGCCGCAAGCTGAAGGTCGGCCCCAAGAAGCTGCCCGGCATCATCTCCCTCAAGGCCATCCATCTGACCACCCCCAAGGAGCGCACCATTGCTCCCTCCGCCACCGCTCTGTATATCGACATCGGCGCCTCCTCCAAGGCTGAGGCCGAGCGCTATGTTCAGGTCGGTGATCCCTGCTATTTTGATTCTCCCTATGAAGAGTTTGGCACAGGCCGCATCAAGTCCAAGGCCATCGACGACCGCATCGGCTGCGCCGTTATGGTCGCCCTGCTGGAAGAAGAGCTGGAGCAGGACACATGGTTCGTCTTTGCCACCAACGAAGAGATCGGCGGCAACCGCGGCGCATGGGTCGCAGCCAACCGCCTGGAACCCAGCCACTTCCTCATCATCGAAGGCACAACCGCCTGCGATGTTCCCGATGTTCCTGCCCACGGCCATTCGACCACCCAGGAAAAGGGCGTTGCCGTTTCCATCATGGACAAGGGTTCCATCTACTCCCGTCCCCTCATCGACGGTATGCTGAAGCGTGCCGATGAAGAAGGCATCCGGTGGCAGTACCGCCGCTCGGCCAACGGTTTCACCGATGCCCGCGCCTTCCACATGGCAGCCGGCGGCGCCCTCGGTATGGGCATCGCCACCCCCACACGCTACATCCACTGTGCCGTCAATACCGTCTGCAAGAGCGACGTTGAAGCTGTTCTGCAGATGGCCAGACTCTATGTAAAGGAGTGTGCTGACAATGCTTAACATTCTGGACATCCAGACCAAGCTGGTCGAGGCCGCTCTGCCCTCGGGCTATGAGCGCCCCTGCGGCGAACTGCTGGCCGAGCTGGCTCGCCCCTACTGCGATGAGATGTGGTTCACCCCCACAGGCAGCCTGGTCTGCCACAAGAAGGGTACCGGCAAGAAGCTGATGTTTGCCGCCCACATGGACATCATCGGTCTGATTGTCACCAATATCAGCGATAAGGGCTATATTTCCTTCACCAACATCGGCGGTCACAATCCTTCCGCCCTCATCCATACCA
>JAFYOK010000200.1 GCA_017560175.1 Clostridia bacterium
GAGAAGTCGAAAGGATGACCGTTAACGGCAGCACGAGGCAGCTTATACTTGTCCTTGTCGCCGGTCTGCGCCAGTCTGTCAATGGCGGCACCACCGGGATAGGGCAGAGAGAGGACACGACCGATCTTGTCAAAAGCCTCACCGGCAGCATCATCGCGTGTGGTACCCAGAACGGTCATCTTGGTATAGTCCTCAACATCGATGATGACGGTATGGCCACCCGATGCAACCAGGGCTGTGAAGGGAGGCTGCAGTTCGGGAAAAGCGATATAGTTGGCGGCGATGTGGCCGCGGATATGATGAACGGGAACAAAGGGCACATCCAACATGAGGCTGCAGGCCTTCGCAAAGTTGGCACCGACCAGAAGGGCACCGATCAGACCGGGGGCACAAGTGGCCGCCACGGCATCCAGATCGCTCCACTCCACACCGGCCTGGCGCATAGCTTCAGCCGCTACGGCTGTGATCTTTTCGGCATGCTTGCGCGAAGCGATCTCGGGAACAACGCCGCCGTAAAGGGCATGCATATCGATCTGGGAATAAACAACGTTGGACAGGATCTCCCTGCCATCACGGCTGACCGAAGCCGCGGTCTCGTCGCAGGAACTTTCCAAAGCAAGAATCAGCATAATGTCACCACCATAAGAACGGCGTCTTCCGCCGGATTTTGATAATAATTCTTTCGTACGCCATAAGGCTTGAATCCATAGCCCTCATAGAGGCCAATGGCTGCGGTATTGCCTGCACGGACTTCCAGCAGCACCTGCTGGGCACCTCTCTCCTTCGCTTCGGCAAAGAAACGATCGAGCAGCGCAGAGGCAATGCCTCTGCGGCGCATTTCGGGCAATACGGCAACGTTATTGATATCGCAGGTCTCATAGAGGCTCATACCGCCGACATAGCCGACGATGCGCTCCCCTTCGAAGGCCAGCACATAAAAACTATAGTTATTGCTCAGTTCCGAGCGAAAAGCCGCTTCGGTCCAGGGATCGGAGAAGCAGGCCTGCTCGACCTCCATGAGCATAGGCAGATATTCTTCACGGAGACCCATGCGGATCTCGATGGGATTTGTTTTATTTTCCATGGGCTTACCCCTTGGCATCGTGCCATGTCTCGCCAAAGTTGGCATCGGCACGCATACGGACAGCCAGGCTGACGGCATTTTCCATCTCGCGGACGAGGATGGCGGCAGCAGCCTCCTGCTCTTCCAGCGGACACTCGAGAATCAGTTCGTCGTGTACCTGCAGGATGAGGCGGGCGTGGAGATTTTCGCGGCGCAGGCCTTCCCATACACGGATCATGGCCAGCTTGATGATATCGGCTGCCGTACCCTGAATGGGAGTATTGAGGGCAACACGCTCACCAAAGGCACGAACATTGAAGTTGGAGGCCTTGAGTTCGGGGATCCAGCGCTTGCGGCCAAAGGTGGTGGCTACATAGCCATCTTCTCTTGCCTGCGCCTTGATTTTTTCCATATATTCGCGTACACCATGGTATTTTTCCAGGTAGGCATCCATATACTGCTGTGCCTGCTTGGGGAATACACCGATGTCCTCCGACAGGGAGAATGCCGAAATACCATAGACGATACCGAAGTTGACCGCCTTGGCACGGGAACGCATCTGAGATGTGACTTCGGCAACAGGTACACCAAAGACCTGGGAAGCCGTAACGGTATGGATATCCTCGCCGCTGTTAAAGGCTTCCAGCATACGCTCGTCCTTGGCAATATGGGCCAGGACACGCAGCTCGATCTGAGAATAGTCGGCGTCGATGAAGATGTGACCGGCCTTGGGAACAAAACACTTGCGGATTTCGGCACCCACCGCTTCACGGACAGGGATGTTCTGCATATTGGGATCGGTGGACGAAAGGCGGCCCGTAGCTGTGACCATCTGGTTGAAGCTGGAATGGACGCGACCATCGGCGCCGACCGTCTTGAGCAGACCTTCTACATAGGTCGACTTGAGTTTGGTCAGCTTGCGGTATTCCAGAATGACTTCGATGATCTCATGGGCATCCTTGAGCTTTTCCAGGGTATCGGCATCGGTGGAGTAACCTGTCTTGGTCTTTTTCTTAGCCGGCAGACCCAGCTTTTCAAAAAGGATAACACCCAGCTGCTTGGGCGAACCGATATTGAAGGTCTCTCCGGCCAGCTCGTAGATCTTCGCTTCCAGACGCTCGATATCGGCTGTAAGGCCGTCACCGAAAGACTGCAGATGCCCCACATCCAGTTCCATGCCCAGATGCTGCATTTCGGCCAGGATACGGACCAGAGGCAGCTCAATGGTGTTCATCAGCTCCTCCATGCCCTCCTTACGCAGCAGGCCCTTATAATGGCTGTAGAGTGCCGCAATCACCTGTGCCTTGCGGCTGAGGCTGCGGAAGTCGGCACCCTCGTCAAAGCCGAGGGTCATCTGTCCGCTTTCTTCTTCATTTTCAGTCAGTACAATGTCCAGGGCGGTCATTGCACAGTTTTCCAGCGAAAAGTCGCCGGATGTGGGTGCCATCAGATAAGCAGCGATGGCGGTATCAAAAACCGGAACGGCCGGTGTTTGACCATATTTATACATGAGCAGCGCCAGCGGCTTGGCATCATGGACGATATAACGGCCATTGCACAACAGCGCGCACAGGCAGGCCTTCCAGCCCTCTGTGCCCAACAAAGAAACACCCGAAACATAAGTCTTACCGGCTACGGTAAATGCGCCGCAATCGTTCTCTGCCGAAAAGACACAGGCCACCTCGCCCGAAAGCAGAATGTCCTGCAGGCGGCTGCCGTCGGAAACGGTTTCATAGGCCTTCTCCTCAAAGGAGGCAGGCAGTGCAGATGTATGGGCGGTGGGTGTCAGACCCAGACGCTTGATGATAGAGCGCAGCTCCATACGATCCAGGAAATCATAGAGGCCGCCGGGTTCGCCTACGCCCAGCAGCAGATCACGGGGACAGCGCTCGACAGGAACATCGGTGATGCCCTTGGCCAGATCATAACTGAGGAATGCCATATCGCGGCCCTCGGTCAGCTTCTTGCGTACCGAAGGGGTAAAGGTGGCTGTTTCCAGGTTGTCGTAGACGCTCTGCAGCGAACCAAAACGAACCAGCAGATCCATGGCGCCCTTTTCGCCGATGCCGGGGATGCCGGGGATATTATCCGACTTATCGCCCATGATGGCCTTGAGGTCGACGATCTTGTCGGCGCTCAGACCCTGATAGGCTTCGGCAAATTTTTCGGCATCAAAGACCTCTGTGGTGGTCTGTCCCATACGGGTGGTAACCAGAGCCACATCGGCACCTTCGGCAATGAACTGCAGGCTGTCGCGGTCGCCGGTGACGATGGTGCAGCTGTCGCCTGCCTCGTGACAGATACGTGCCAGTGTACCCAGCAGATCGTCGGCCTCGTAACCTTCCATCTCCATACGGGGAACCCCCATCAGATCGAGGCATTCTTTGAGCAGCGGTACCTGCACGGCCAGATCTTCGGGCATAGGCTTGCGCTGTGCTTTATAGCCATCGTACATCTTATGGCGAAAGGTCTTGGCCTTGAGGTCAAAGCAGACACATACGCCATCGGGCTGCAGGTCACCCAGCAGCTTATAATACATATTGAGAAAACCATAAATGGCATTGGTCGGAACACCGTCTTTATTACTGAGCGGTCGAACGCCGTAAAAAGCACGGTTGATCAGGCTGTTGCCATCAATAGCCATGAGTTTCATATACTTCCCTCTTCAGGCGAAAATCAGAGTACTTTTAACAGTATTTCCGCCCAAAAAATATTATAAATAATTTTTTGAAAAAAATCAAGAAAACCCCTTGACATTCTCAGAAAATGCTGTATAATAAGCCATGTTGTTAAGACAAAGCGATGTTGTGTAACGGTAGCACAGCTGACTCTGGATCAGTTAGTCAGGGTTCGAATCCTTGCATCGCTGCCAACAAGGTCACACCGAAAGGTGTGACCTTTTTTCTTTCTCCGATTACATAAAAGTTTAAACCCCCTTGCCAAAATCGGCAAGGGGGTTTTTGCGTATAGTATATTTTCAGCCTGTCGAAAATAAAAATAACCACATCCGAAGATATGGTCTGCATATAGCACACAATATCTATTGTCCCCTCGGAGAGCGGAAGGGAGCACTCGGGGGAAACGCGGTTTCCACCCGAGGATCGCGTCGGCACACGCCGAGCCGTTGTTTCCGCAGAAACAACCGCGATCTTTAAATTACCACATCCAGAGATGTGGTTTAATGGAGCTGCCCTGCAGATCTCCTTGTTCCACTAACGGCCCTTCTGGGCCGCGCCGCTTTTGCGGCGTTGATTTCCGAGTGATTCATTCACCGGAAATCTATCAGATCAGAGGGGCCCCTGCGAAATGGAACATTTCGTGGGGTTTTAGTTCTCGTGCCTGTTTTTCTCCCCTAAAACAACAAAAAACCACATCCAGAGATGTGGTTTAATGGAGCTGTTGAGCAGATTCGAACTGCCGACCTCGTCATTACCAATGACGTGCTCTGCCTACTGAGCTACAACAGCGAAAGATGGCGACCGTGAACGGGCTCGAACCGTCGACCTCTAGCGTGACAGGCTAGCGTTCTAACCAACTGAACTACACGGCCATTTGGCAGGGGCAGAAGGACTTGAACCCTCGGCACGCGGTTTTGGAGACCGCTGCTCTACCAACTGAGCTATACCCCTATATCTTTCGCACTCTTTTCAGCGCTTGTTTATTATACACATTCCTGCTCGGTTTGTAAAGAGTTTTTTCAAAAAAATTTTCTTTTATTTTGCCGTTAATTTTACAGGCAAAATCTATCCCATCTCTTGCAATACAAATCCCTCTCTGCTATGCTTTGAATATATACCACATTAAAGGAGCGTGCTTCTATGAATATCCTCTGGAGCGACCGTAAGCGCTGGCTCGGCCTGCCGCTGACTTTTACAAAATACAGCTTGAGCGAAGACCGCCTGTTTCAGGAAACCGGCCTTTTCACTCTGAAGGAAGAAGAAGTCCTGCTCTATCGTGTCAGCGATATCAGCCTGACCCGTACACTGGGCCAGCGCCTTTTCGGTGTCGGCACTGTCTGCGTCATGTCTTCCGATAAGACCTGCCCCCATCTCGACCTGGTCAATGTCAAGAACCCCAAAGAGGTCAAAGAGATGGTCTTTGAAAAGGTCGAAGCTGCCAAGCTGGCGCGCCGCATGCGCACCACCGAGATCCTCGACGATGATCTCGACGGCATCGACGATCATGACGGCGATCACGACTGCGACCATCAGCACTAAAATTTATGTACATCCCCGCCCCCGGAGTCCGTGCTCCGGGGGCTTTTCCATGCCGGGATTTACAGGTTCTGCTCTGCGCGCTCGATCATCTTCTTGACCATCTGACCGCCAATGGAACCGGCCTGCTTGGATGTCAGATCGCCGTTGTAGCCTTCCTTCAGATTGATGCCGACTTCGCGTGCAGTTTCCATCTTGAAGTTGTGCAGGGCGTTCTTCTGCTCCGCTGTCATATTATACTTATTGCTGCTATTGCTTGCCATAATGGTTTGCTCCTTTGTTTTGTTCTTTTATGCCCCTACCGCCCGGGCTGCCAACGATGCGGAAGCCAAAGCGGCAAGGGCCTTATCTGATCGCCCGAACATCTGCCCGGGCTGCAATCTTAGTATCTGCCCTGATTCTCCCGATATGACAGGGAATCTATGGCAGATCCCAATGCGTCCAGTCCTGCTGCCATCACGGCGGCTGTTTCGCCCATGTCCCGGGCGCTCACAGGGCTTCAGGACAGACGGTCGGCGGCCTGCTCCATGGCGCGGACAGCACGCTTTGCCTGGTTCTTGACCTGCCGTGTGCTGATGCCGCCCATATCTCTTGCCGCATAACCTGCGGCCATACCGATGGCTGCACCGGCTGCCATACCGATCAGTGTATTCATCATTTTCATATCCATTTCCTCCTTATTACTGTTGGTGCAGCTTTCGCCACTTGTACTCTTCCCAGATACTGTCGTCATCAGGACGGGGTACACCATGCGCACCCCTGTTGTCGGCACGCATACCGGCCGGAGCAATGGGATTTTGGAGCTTCTGCTCCTTCTTTTTACTCGACTTTGCCATAACGTTTAACACTCACTTTCCTGCTTGTTCTGCGGCATTTCTGATGCCGTGAAATCATCTATCCCAAAGGATTCCCAACAAAACCGAAGATTTTTTGGGAAGGGATACGAATTGAATTTTGCCCAGCTCTACGGTATAATATAAATATCTATGTCCGTATACAAAAAATCACAGTGAGGTTTATAAAATATGCTGAACAAACTTGCCGCAGTTGAAACCAGACTGCTCGAAGTCGAAGACGCTCTCCAGCAGGGCGACCTGTACAGCGATCCCAAGCGTGCCGCCGATCTGCTCCGCGAGCAGAAGGAGCTGGCTCCCGTTGTCGAAGCCTACCGCCGTTATAAGGCTGCCGAGGCTGATCTGGCAACCGCTCAGGAACTGCTGCGTGACGAAGATCCCGACATCCGCGATATGGCCTTTATGGAGGTCGACGACGCAAAGACCCGTATGTCCGAACTGGAAGAGGAGCTCAAGATCCTGCTGCTTCCCAAGGACGCCAACGACGAAAAGAACGTTATCATCGAAATCCGCGGCGGCGTAGGCGGCGAAGAAGCTGCTCTGTTTGCTGCCGATCTCTACCGTATGTATTCCATGTATGCCGAAAGCAAGCGCTTCTCCATCGAAGTCATGAACGTCAACGAGACCGAGCTGGGCGGCATCAAGGAAATCAGCTTCCTGGTCGAAGGTAAGGGCGCATGGGCCCGCTTCAAGTACGAGAGCGGCGGCCACCGTGTCCAGCGCGTTCCCGTTACCGACAGCTCGGGCCGTATCCAGACTTCGGCTGCAACCGTTGCCGTTCTGCCCGAGGCCGAAGAAGTTGACATCGAGATCAACCCTGCCGACCTGCAGATCGACACCTACCGTTCTGGTGGTGCCGGCGGCCAGCACGTCAACAAGACCGAGTCGGCCATCCGTATCACCCACATCCCCACCGGCGTTGTTGTCGAGTGCCAGGATGAGCGTTCCCAGCACAAGAACAAGGACCGCGCCATGAAGATCCTGCGCTCCAAGCTCTACGAAGCCGAACAGCAGCGCCAGGAGGCCGAGCGTGCCAGCGAGCGCCGCTCCCAGGTCGGCAGCGGTGACCGTTCCGAGCGTATTCGTACCTACAACTATCCCCAGGGCCGCGTTTCCGACCACCGCATCAATCTGACCCTCCACCGTCTGGAGAACATCATGAACGGTGATCTGGACGAACTGATCGATGCACTGACCGCTGCCGATCAGGCCGAGAAGCTCAAGGGACAGGCCGAATAAGCCGAATCTTATTCGGCAACGATATATGGCCTTTGGCCATGTGATATTTGCTGCGCAAGTGATATTGCCGCTCTGCGGCAGTGATATATTCGCTGCGCGAATGTTGCGGAGTGCTTCGCACATTTCATAAAAATTTGAAATGTACATACGCATGTCATCAGAAAAACAATTCTTAGAACAACATTAAGAAAGTGTGTTTCATTATGGAAACCAGACTTCTCAAAGGCTGTGAAGAGAGCTATGCCGAAGCTGCCCGTCTGCTGCTGGCAGGCGAAGTTGTCGGCATTCCCACCGAGACCGTTTACGGTCTGGCAGCCAACGCTCTCGATCCACAGGCTGTGAAAAAAATCTTTGAGGCCAAGGGTCGTCCCCAGGACAACCCCCTCATCGTCCATATTGCTGATCTTGCCCAGCTGGATCTGGTGGCTTCCCGTGTACCGGAATCGGTCTATCGTCTGGCCGATGCCTTCTGGCCCGGTCCGCTGACCATGATCCTCCCCAAGAGCGACCGTATCCCCATCGAGGTTTCGGCCGGCCTCGACACCGTCGGTGTCCGTATGCCTGCCCACAAGGCGGCGCACCGCATCATCGAGCTGTCCTCTCCGCTGGCTGCACCTTCGGCCAATACATCGGGCAAGCCCTCTCCCACAACGGCCAACCATGTCTTTGAAGATATGACCGAACGCATCCCCCTCATCATCGACGGCGGGCGCTGCACGGTCGGTGTCGAGTCGACAGTCGTCGACATGACAGGTGATACTCCCCGTGTTCTGCGTCCCGGTGCCATCACCGAAGAAATGATTGCCGAAGTCCTTGGTGATGCCGATACCGATATCGCCACCAAGAAGGGCCTCAAGAAGGGTGAAAAGCCCAAGTCTCCCGGCATGGCCTACCGCCATTATGCCCCCAAGGCACCCATCATCCTCTACGAAGGTGCGCCCGAGGATACCTTCCGCCGCATCTGCGAAGAATATAATAAGGAAGACGGCATCATCTGCTTTGATGAATACAAAGCCGCCTTTAAAGAACTGGGCTTTAAGCGCGTCTATTCCCTCGGCCCTTCCTGGGATCACCGTGCCCACGACCGCCGTCTGTTTGCTGTCCTGCGCCGCTTCGATTCCACCAAGGCCGTACGTATCCATGCCCAGTGCCCCCGTGAATACGGTGCCGGTGAAGGCTCGGTCAACCGTCTGCGCAAGTCGGCAGGCTTTGTCTGTGTCCGCTGCACCGAAAAGACCATCATCGGTCTGACCGGCGGCTCGGGTTCGGGCAAGGGATTCTTCTGCCGTCTGCTGGCCGAAGAGCGCCCCGACATCCGCGTCATCGATACCGATGCCGTCTACCATGGTCTGCTGGAAGACCCTCAGAGCGGCCTCACAGAGGCGCTGCTTGCCGTTTTCCCCACCGCAGGCAACGATGGCCGCATCGACCGCAAGGCCCTTGCAGCCGTTGTCTTCAGTGACAGCGAAAAGCTGGCTGTTCTCAACCGCATCGCCCATGCAGCCGTTATTGCTGCCTGCCGCGAAGAGATCGATGCCTGCCCTCAGCCCATTGTCCTGCTGGATGTTCCTCTGCTCTTCCAGAGCGGCATGGACCGTATGTGCACCATGACCGTGGGTATGCTGGCCGACCGCGAGGTCACTCTGCGCCGCATCATCAGCCGCGACAATCTGACCCGTGCCGAAGGCGAAGCCCGTCTGCAGAACCAGCCTCAGGATAAGTATTATCTTTCCCATTGCGATCTGACCGTTAAAAATAATGGTAAGGCCGAAGATCTGGAAAAGGCTGCCGCAGTTTTTGCTTCCAAGTATTTGATTTAATATTCCCGCACCCCTGATGCAAAATAAGCATCGGGGGTGTTTTATTTCCCCACAAAACCTTTTTGTGGGGACCCCTTTACATTCCATAGATTTTGACCGAATGAATCGGTTCAAAATCATCGCCGCATCGGCGGCGCGGCGCAGAAGCGCCGTTGCCAAACACCCCCATTCATAACTGCCTGCAAACCGTACAAACTGAGCCCGGGGGTGTTTTTTTGTATAACGATCAATCCAATCAATCATCCGAACTTCCTGTAGGGGCAACGGATGGCGAGATCTCTATGGGGCGGCTGCACTGCCTGACCATCATCGGCCAGATCGAAGGCCATGTGGAACTGGGCGGACAGACCAAAACCACCAAATACGAGCATATCCTGCCGCTGCTGACCGCCATTGAAGAATCGGCCGAAATAGACGGCCTGCTCATCCTGCTCAATACGGTAGGCGGCGATGTGGAAGCCGGACTGGCCATTGCCGAATTGATTTCGGGCATGTCCAAGCCCACCGTTTCCCTGGTGTTGGGCGGCGGCCATTCCATCGGCGTACCGCTTGCCGTATCGGCACAGCGCAGCTTCATCGCCCCCACCGCCTCCATGACCCTCCACCCGGTTCGTATGTCGGGGACGGTCATGGCCATTCCCCAGACCATGGAGTATTTCCGCAAGATCGAGGAGCGCGTGATCGGCTTCATCTGCAGCCGAAGCTCCATTGCGCCCGATACCCTGCGAAATCTCATGCGCCGCACCGACCAGCTGCTGGGCGATGTGGGCAGCGTCATCTATGGCAAAGAGGCGGTCGAGCTGGGTCTGTGTCATGCCGTCGGCAGCCTGCAGGATGCCCTCCGTGCTCTGCGGGAGATGATCCGGGAGGGACAAGATGGACAGAATCTATGCTGACCGGGCGCCCTACCTTCTGCTTTTCCCCGAAACCTTCGGCTTTCCGCTTCCTCGCGAAAGCGGCCTGCCCCTGGAGTTTCAAGGGGTACAGAACCAACGTGCCCTGACCCATTACCTCTATCCGCTGGACTTTGAGTATGCCTTTCCCTTATGGCGATAGGTTTACGGCCGATCCTTATGGGATCGGCTTTTTTTCTTGCCAATCGAACCATGTCGGGTTATAATAAATCATAACGAAACTTTCCCCGTTTGGAGTGACGATGCATGAAAGTAACCTACATCAAACACAGCGGCTTTGCTGTCGAACTGCCGGGCAAGACCCTCCTCTTCGATTACTACGAAGGCCAGCTGCCTGCCTTTGACCGACAGAAGCCCCTCTACGTCTTTTCCAGCCATAAGCACCACGACCATTTCGATCCCGTGGTCTTTGATCTGGCCAAAGAATATGAGGTAAAATACATCCTTTCCAACGACATCCGCCATCGTCCCGACGGCCTCGATATCACCAAGGTCGGCCCTCACAAGGCCATCGATGTGGATGATCTGCACATCGAGACCCTCAAGAGTACCGATGAAGGGGTTGCTTTTCTGATCACCACCGAAGGCACATCGATCTATCATGCCGGCGACCTGCACTTCTGGCTATGGGAAGAGGAAAATGACGAAGACCGCCAGTGGAATATCGATATGTCCAAAAAGTTCCCGGCTGAGATCGACCATATCGCCGGCCGTATCTTTGACATTGCTTTCCTGCCCCTCGACCCCCGACAGCCGGAAGAGTTCCGCCCCAAGGGCATCGAAGTCTTCACCGAACGCTGCACAGCGCGCCACATCTTCCCCATGCACTGCTGGGAGGACTACTCAGTCATCCCTGTCTTTCTGGAAAACCATCCCCACCATGCACAGGCTGTGCATACAGTAACAGCCCAGGGTCAGGTTTTTGAAATCGAATAAAATATTTTTATTATAATAAAAGGAGCTGACATTATGCAGTACGCATTCGCACACTACAACTTCAATGTTGCCAACCTGGAAAAGTCCCTCAAGTTCTATGATGAGGCTCTGGGCCTCAAGCCTGTCCGCAGCAAGGAAGCCGATGACGGCAGCTTTATCATCACCTATCTGGGCGACGGCCAGACCAACTTCCTGCTGGAGCTGACATGGCTGCGCGACTGGGAGAAGGATCACTATGACCTGGGCGACAACGAAATGCACCTGGCTTTCGTCACCGAAGACTTCGAAGGCGCTTATGCAAAGCACAAGGAAATGGGCTGCATCTGCTTCGAGAACCCCAAGATGGGCATCTACTTCATCGAAGATCCCGATGGCTACTGGCTGGAAGTCCTGCCCAAGAGAAAATAGTTTTGGCTTCCCCTATGGGGAAGCTGTCACGGCTCGCCGTGACTGATGAGGGCGGTCGTTAGACCGTATTTGATTTCATCCGAGTCAATGGCGGACAACAGTCCCTCATCCGTCGCTCTGTCGAGCGCCACCTTCCCCCAGGGGAAGGCTCTCTTTAAAATCTACAATCGGAGTTGATATCTTATGAAAACTTTGTTCAAAAATGGTAAGGTCGTCGACGTCATCAACAAGACCGTCGCCGCTGCAGATATTCTCGTCGAAGACGGCATGATCGCCGCTGTCGGCACAGATCTCGAA
>JAFYOK010000201.1 GCA_017560175.1 Clostridia bacterium
CACCATGCCCGACCTGACCAATATGACGGTCGCACAGGTCAAGAATACCATGCAGCATTACGGCCTCTACTATAAGAGCGGCGGTACCGAATACGGTTCGGGCAATCTGGTCGTCCGTAAGCAGGATGTTGCAGCCGGCACCGAGATCGGCGTCGGTACAGTCATTTCGGTCGAGTTCACCGACCTCAACCAGATGGCCCAGTAATTTTAGAATCATCAAGGAGCGATATGCTATGAAACTGGCACAGTTGCTAAAAGGCCTTGACTATCAGTGCTTCGGCGCTGACCTTGAGGCTGAGATCCCTTCTATTTGCTATAATTCTCTGCTGGCCGAACCCGGCTGTGCCTTTGTGGCCATCCGCGGCTTCAAGACCGATGGCCATAAGTATGTCCCCTCGGCTTTCGACAAAGGTGCAGCTGTTGCCATCGTCGAGGAAGCGCCCACATGCGGTATTCCTTATATCATGGTCAAGGACGGACGTAAAGCTCTGGCGGCCATGTCGGCCAACTTCTTCGATCATCCCGAGCGCAAGGTTCCCATCATCGGTGTCACCGGCACCAACGGCAAGACCACCGTTACCAATCTGGTTAAGGAAATGCTGGAACGCAGCGGTAAGAAGTGCGGTCTGATCGGTACCAACGGCAACATGATCGGCGACCTCTTCATCGAGACCGAGCGCACGACACCCGAGTCCTTTGAACTGTTCCGCCTGTTTGGCGAAATGGTCGATGCCGGATGTGAGGTCATCATCATGGAGGTTTCCTCCCATTCTCTCGTTCTCGATCGTGTCTACGGTATTGAGTTCAGCAGCGCCATGTTCACCAATCTGACCCAGGATCATCTGGATTTCCACGGCACCATGGAGGAATATGCCAAGGCCAAGGCCATGCTGTTCAGCCGCTGCCGTCATTCGGTCATCAATATGGATGATCCCTGGTCGAAGGTCATGCTGGAGGGCAGCTGCCCCGACCACAAGACCTTCTCCACTAAGGATGCTTCGGCAGACCTCTATGCTTCCAATATCGAGCTGGGCATTGATGGCGTTGCCTTTGACCTGACGCTGGAGGGCAAGACCTTCCCGGTCAAGCTGGGTATTCCCGGTATGTTCTCGGTCTACAATGGTCTGACTGCCATCGGCTGCTGCCTCTCGCTGGGGCTGACCGCCGAAGAGACGGTATCCTACCTGTCTATGGCCCATGGCGTCAAGGGCAGAGCGCAGGTCGTTCCCACCGGCACAGAATATACCGTCCTGCTGGACTATGCCCATACCCCCGACGGCGTGGAAAATATCCTCAAGGCGGCACGCGGCTTTGCCAAGAATCGCGTCATCGCCCTCTTTGGCTGCGGCGGCGACCGCGACAAGACCAAGCGTCCCATTATGGGTAAGATCGCCGGCAGCCTGGCCGACCACTGCGTCGTCACCAGCGACAATCCCAGAACCGAAGTTCCCATGGCCATTATTGAAGATATCCTGCCCGGTGTCCGCGAGAGCGGCTGTACCTTCGACATGATCGAAGATCGTCGCGAGGCCATCCGCCATGCGCTGTCCATGGGTCAGCCCGGCGATGTCATTGTCCTCATGGGCAAGGGCCACGAGAACTACCAGGAAATCAATGGCGTTAAGCATCACCTCGACGAGTATGAAGAGGTTATGAAGTATTATCAGAAGTAGGGCAAAGCCAATCACCCGTCATCCTATCGGATGCCACCCTCTTTCAAAAGAGGGCTTCAGGGTCTGCTGGCGATTTTTATCTCAGTGTGAGATCCCTCGACAAGCTCGGGATGACATGGAAGCTAAAGTGTCATCCTGAGCGGAGTGTAACGAAGTCGAAGGATCTCACGCCTTGTGAAGCCAATGGCACCAGACCAAATGGCTCCTTTTGAAAGGAGCTGTCACCGAAGGTGACTGAGGATTGGAAAACAAAAAAGAAACTGAAAAATAAACGAAGCGGGAAAGACCCGCGGGGGTAGAAAATGAAAGCCAATGCATTTGGAATGATCGCGGCGATGGTCGTCGCACTGCTGATCGGTAAGCCCATCATCCAGGGCCTGCGCCGTATGAAGTTCGGACAGAAGATCCTGGAAGACGGCCCGACCTGGCACATGAACAAACAGAATACACCGACCATGGGCGGCCTGATCTTTATCATCGGTATGATCGTTCCCATTCTGGTCTGCCTGCCTGCCATGATCGCCGACGGCGAATATCGTCCTCTGCTCATGCTGGCCCTGTCGCTGGTCTTTGCAGCCATTGGCTTTGTTGATGACTATACCAAGATCAAGAAGAAGCAGAACAGGGGTCTGACCGCCAAGCAGAAGCTGCTGCTGCAGCTGGCGGCTGCCGCTCTGTTCATCACCGTCATGCGTGTCATGGGCTATCTGGAGCCTCAGCTCATCATTCCCTTTGTGGATATCACCATCGAACTGCCCTGGATCGTCTATCTGCTCTTTGGCATCTTTGTTATTGTCGGTGCCGACAATGCCGTCAATCTGACCGACGGTATCGATGGTCTGTGCGGCAGCGTCACTGCGGTTGTTGCTGTCTTCTTCACAGCCCTCTTCACCTATATGGACAGCCCCGCCCGTCTCTTCTCGGCAGCCCTGCTGGGCGGCCTCATGGGCTTCCTCTATTTCAATAAGTATCCTGCCAAGGTCTTTATGGGCGATACAGGCTCCCTCTTCCTGGGCGGTGCCGTTTGCGCCATGGCTTTTGCCTGCAACCTGCCCCTCATTCTGATCCCTGTCGGCATCATCTATATCATCGAAACCCTGTCCGACATCATCCAGATCGGCTACTTCAAGCTGACCCACGGCAAGCGCTTCTTCAAAATGGCCCCCATCCACCATCACTTCGAAATGTGCGGCTGGAGCGAGAAGAAGGTCGTTGCTGTCTTCAGCGCTGTCACCATTCTGACCTGCGCGCTGAGCTATATCGGTATCATCCTGTAACCTGCAAATGGCAAACAGGGCCGCAGTTTTCCTGCGGCCTGTCTGCATATCTGCCAGCTTTCACCCGGAGGTGTTCGTCATCGCATCCATCAACGAAAATCAGAAGATCCGCACCCGCGAGATCGTCGAAAAACCCAAAAAGAAACTTTCCGGCATCGATGAACCCTTCACCGTGCTTGTTCTTTTGCTGCTGCTCATCGGCCTGGTCGCCCTGTATTCGGCCAGCTATGTTACGGCGCTGACCCAGGAAGGAGATTCGCTGGCCTATATCAAGCGCCAGGGATTTTTTGCCGGCGCGGGCGTTGTGGCCATGTTTGCAGTTGCATTTCTGCTCAACTACCATTGGCTGCACTATCTGGCCATTCCCATGATGGGTCTGTCTTTTGCGCTGCTGTTCTCCATCAAGATCATTCCCGGCATGTGGGTCACCCTTAACAATGCGACCCGATGGATCAACCTTGGATTTGCCACCTTCCAGCCTTCGGAAGTTACCAAGTTTGCCTTCATTCTGTTCTTCTCCAGCTGGGCCACCATACAGGGACCCAAAAAGATGAAGAGCATTAAATACGGCATTATGCCCTTTGCTCTCTGCCTGGGTGCGACTGCACTGATGCTCATGTGGCAGCCCCATCTGTCGGCCACCGTCACCATCGCCGGTATCGGCGCCGTCATCATTTTTCTGGGCGGCATTCGTATCTTCTGGTTCTTCCTGGCCGGCGGCGGTGCTGCAGGCTTCCTGCTGTGGTATCTGACCAAATATGACTATGCCATGCAGCGTATCCGCGTATGGTTCGACCCCTTTATCGACTTCCGCAACACCGGCTGGCAGGGCGCACAGTCCCTTATCACCATCGCCAGCGGCGGCCTTTGGGGCACAGGTCTTGGACAGGGAAGACAGAAGCATCTGTATCTGCCCGAACCGGCCAACGACTTTATCTTCTCGGTATGGTGTGAAGAAATGGGCTTTGTCGGCGCGGTGCTGGTTCTGCTGCTCTTTGCAGCCCTGATCCTGCGCGGCTATTATATTGCGTCCAAGGCGCCCGATAAGTTCGGCACCCTGCTGGTTGCCGGCATCACATCCCATATTGCCATTCAGACCATCTTCAATATCGGCGTCGTTTCCGGCCTGCTGCCGGTCACCGGCGCGTCGCTGCCCTTCTTCAGCTACGGCGGTACATCGCTGCTCATGCTGCTGGGTGAGGTCGGTATCGTACTGGCCGTTTCCCGCCGCATCCCGAAGGAAGACAGTGAAGACGGAAAAGACAGAAAGAGAAAACTCAGATCATAAGGGGGAAGATTCATGAAGATCATTTTTGCAGGCGGCGGTACAGCCGGCCATGTCAATCCTGCGCTGGCCATTGCCAACGACATCAGGAAGAGAGATCCCAGCTGCCAGATCGCCTTTTCGGGCGGCAAGGGCGGCATTGAGGAACAGCTGGTTGCCCGTGCCGGTTATCCGATCTATACATTTCCGCTGACCGGCCTGTCCCGCAGCCTGAGTCCTGCCGGTTTCAAGCAGAACTTTGGCGCGATCAGGAATACCTTCTCGGCCGTTGCGGCTGCCAAGAAGATCATCCGC
>JAFYOK010000202.1 GCA_017560175.1 Clostridia bacterium
AAGATCGAGCAGATCATCCGCGAAGAGATGGATGCAATCGATGGTCAGGAAGTCTCTTTCCCCGTTGTCATGCCCGGCAGCCTGTGGCAGGAATCCGGCCGTTATGACAGCATCGGTAAGGAGCTGGTTCGTTTCGGCGATCGCAGCGGCTCTCCCATGGTTCTCGGTATGACACATGAGGAAGCAGCGGTTCACCTGGTTCGCGAATACGCCAATACATACGCTCGTTATCCCTTTATGATCTACCAGATCCAGACCAAGTTCCGTGACGAAGCTCGTCCCAGAGCCGGCCTGATTCGTGTTCGCGAGTTCACCATGAAGGATGCTTATTCCTTTCACACAAGCCAGGAAGATCTGGAAGTTTACTACCAGCGCTGCCTCGAGGCTTATAACCGCATTTATGCCCGTTCCGGTCTGCCCGAAGTTGTTACAGTTGCATCTGACTCCGGCATGATGGGCGGCAGCATCTCTCACGAGTTCATGCTGCTGACACCCATCGGTGAAGACTCGATCGCCATCTGCTCCGAGTGCGACTACCGTGCAAACATGGAAGCTGCCGAGAGCATCATCCACAATGTTAAGGCTGAAGTTTCCAAGGAGATGGAATCTGTCCATACACCCAACGTCAGCACCATCGAAGAGCTGTGCGGCTTCTTCGGCATTGAGCAGTCTCAGACTTGCAAGGCTGTTGTTTACCAGAGAAACTCCGACGACAAGTACATTGTCCTCTTCATTCGCGGCGACCTGGAAGCCAATGAGACCAAGCTGACTAATCACCTGGGCTTTGATATCCATCCCGCTGTTATCACCGAAGAGAGTGGTCTGTGTGCCGGTTACATCGGTCCCAAGGGCCTGACAGCTGATGCTATCGTCCTGTACGATCGTTCTCTGCAGAACACCAACAATCTGGTTTGCGGTGCTAACCAGATGGAATACCATTGCACAGGTCTGGATATGGATCGTGATATCGGCGCTGTTGAATACCATGACTTCGCCAAGATCATCGAAGGCGGCATCTGCCCCGTCTGCGGTAAGCACGCCATTACAGTTTCCCGTGGTATCGAGGTCGGTAACATCTTCCAGCTGGGCACAAAGTATACTAAGTCCATGGGTATGACTTATGTCGATCAGAACGGTAAGTCCGAGCATCCCATCATGGGCTGCTACGGTATCGGTGTTGGTCGTCTGGCAGCTGCTGTCTGCGAAGTCCATCACGATGAGTACGGTCCCATCTGGCCCAAGGCCATCGCTCCCTGGCATGTACATCTGTGCGCTATGCGCGTAGACGATCCTGAGGTTCGCGCTTACGCAGATAAGCTCTATAACGATCTGCTGGCTGCCGGTGTTGAAGTCATCTATGACGATCGTAAGGCAAGCGCAGGCGTTATGTTCTCTGATGCCGACCTGCTGGGTGTTCCTCTGCGCGTTGTCGTCAGCCCCAGAAACCTCAAGCAGGAAGTCCTGGAAGTTTCTTCGAGAGACAAGACTCTGTCCGAGAAGATTTCCATGGAAAATGCTGTTGAGACCATCCAGAAGCTGCTGGCTGAACTCAAGTAAGCTTATAATAAAAATTGCCCCCGAGATTTCATTGATCTCGGGGGCTTTTATCGTTACGGAAGCATATCCTCAGTCAGTTCGACATGACGGATGGAAAAGCGGTTATTGTCTTTGATGATCTCGATGGCTTTGTCACGACCACCGGTTTCATAGGTGGTTCGGCCATAGTTATCTGTGATAGAGAAGATCATCTTGATAATATCGCCTTCGTTGACCTTTCGACGGAAGTTGAAGGGCTCTTTTAAACCATAGATCTGATTTTCTCCGGTGGCAACTATAGAAACTGCTGTATCCGGTGGTGCAATCTCAATAGCCGCTTCAGTAGATGAATCATTATCGCAGCCTCGAATATTAACAGGTATCATCTCGGCAGAATCCAACAGCTGGTCATTGTAATAGAGGGCAACTTTGATTTCTTCCAGAGAAAGATCAAACTCCAGAGCTTTGGCAACAGAAGGATAAAAAAGCTGATATGTGCCGTCAATGGTGAAGTCGAGCTCATCATTGGATATTGACCGCATGGAATACCCGGTATAGGCCTCGCCGGTGATACGATAGTAATCCTCATGGGCATCATAGATAACATCTACCTTCTGTGTGCGTTGCGTACCGTTGGGATCGGTCACCTGCAAAGTGATATCGGTATGGTGATTAAAGGGAAGTGCAACAGTACCTTCAAAAACAGGACCTTGCAGCAAGCCTGTTTCCGCCGTACCAATCTTTCCGCTTGTGGTTTGATAATTGAGAAGAAAGCGGGCAGTAGAACCCTCCTGTACTTCTTTGAGGGAGGCAGACAAACGATAAAGTACTGTACCGTTACTGATATCGACCTTGACAGGAATGATGCTATAATCGGCCAGAATATTATCCTGTTCTTCCAGCGCTTCAGAAATACGATAGGTGATATTGTTAATCTCCGAATTGACTGAACTGCGGAGATTGCTGATCTGCCCCTCCAGATAGTAGATGTTCTGCTGAAGACTATTGAATTTCTGAACGATATAAATACCACCGCACAGGAACAGAACAGCTGTCAGACCGCCGATGACCCATGTATAGATTCTATGTTTTTCCTTTCCACTCTGTGCCTGGCGGGCATATTGATGGAGAATTGCTTCCATCTGCTCAGCAGAAAAGCTTTCATTTGCCGATGGAGCATCTACATCCATCGGTTCCTCGATTTGCAGCAACTGTCCCAGGCTGATACCAAACAGACGGCTCATGGCAATCAGTGTGTCCAATTCCGGAACGGCGGCATCGGCCTCCCATTTGGATACCGCCTGGCGGGAAACCCCCAGCGCTTCACCTAAAGCTTCTTGCGAAAGTCCGGCCTTTTTTCGAAGAGATTGTATATGTTGTCCAAGTGTCATGATGATTGCTCCTTTCGGCAATATCTTATCAAAAGGTAGGCTTTCATGCTACAAATCGTCCGTTTCCTTTTGTCAACTGCCGGTTGCATCAATGTTTTTTAAAGTTTTATCGTCTTTGTGGCAATATTTTCGCAGAATGCCATATCATGCTCAACAAAGAGAATGGTTGGTTTATAGGCTAATATCAATCGTTCGATCTGCATACGCGAAAGAACATCGATATAGTTGAGTGGTTCATCCCAAACATACAGATGCGCCTGTTCACAAAGGCTGCGCGCAATCAATACCTTCTTCTTCTGTCCATCGCTGAAGTCAGAAATATCCTTTTCGAATTGCGTACGGGAAAAATCCAGCTTGCGGAGGATGGATTTAAAAAGAGATTCATCAATATTATAGTGGCGGGCATAGTCTTTAAGATCACCTGAAAGACCATCGGTACTTTGAGGGACATAGGAAATAATCAGACGATCACTTTTAATCAATTGTCCTTCAAAATCTTTTTTAAGCCCGCAAAAAATCTTGAGCAAAGTTGATTTTCCCGTTCCATTTCCACCTTGTAAAGCGATACGATCTCCTCTGCGGATATCAAAAGAAATATTGCGGCAGACCATCGTGCCATCATATCCGGCAGAAAGATTACAAACTTCGGCAATACGATCTGTAAAATAGGGAAGCGGGGATAATTTCAAATCCTCGGCTGTATCAATATTATGGAGTAAGGCTGCTTTCTGTTCGATGTGTTCTTCTCGACGGCGTTCAATATTTTTAGAACGCTGCATCATCTTTTCAGCTTTATGGCCGATATATCCCCGGTCAGGACGCAAACCGCCTACTCGTGTACCATGTTTTGTTTGCTCAGCTTTTTCTGACCATTTAGCTGTACGTGTAGCTGCGTCTTTCAGGCGATGAATCTCCTTTTTATGCTTTTCATTTTCTGCAAGCTCACGCTCATCCTGCATCTGTTTTTCATATTGCCATGTTGAAAAATTTCCTTTATAAATATCGATGTTCTTTTTGTTGATAACGAGGATATGGTCAATACATTCATCGAGGAAAAGACGATCATGAGATACCAAAATAAAACCACTGTGTCGATTCAAATAGCGTGCAAGAATCTGACGGCCTGCGCTATCTAAATGGTTGGTGGGCTCATCGATCAGCAGAAAGGCGTTTTCTTTCAGGAAAAGAGCTGCAAGAAGAACTTTGGTCCGCTCTCCATTGGAAAGGGTATAAAACGGGCGTTCAAGAACTCCGATGTCTACTTTGAGCAGGGAAAGTTCACGCTCGATCTCCCACTCCTGCGCATCGGGCGCTTTATTCTGGATGACGGCCAGCGTATTGGCATTTTGATCGACCTCGTACGGAAAATATTCAAAGGAAAGATTGCTGCTGATCGTACCCTGATAAACATATTGGCCCATCAGTAATTTCAAAAAAGTCGTTTTACCACGACCATTGCGTCCTGTAAAACCCAGCTTCCAATTGCTGTCGATATGAAAACTTACATTTTCAAATACAGGTTCATAGCTGCCATCGTAGATAAAGGTCAGGTTGGATACCTGAATCATAGACATAATACAAACCTCCCTCAAACAGAAAAGCTGCAAGAGAGATCACCTGCAGCCCAAACCATATAGTATGCAAAATCTATGTTCATTACATTGTTTTTATTAGAATAGCACACTAAAGCGAGTTTGTCAATTTCAGATGGATATGCTATACTGTTTTATAAAAAGAACCGAATTGGAGTATTGTATGGATCCTCGTGTATTTATTAATATCATGGCGACTGCTGAACGACTCAAGCAAACCTTCCGTCATTCCTATACATCTGAGACTCGGCAGGAGAGTGTTGCCGAGCATTGTTGGCGACTTGGCTTTATGGCACTGTTACTGGAAAAAGATTTCCCGGAATTAGACATGAACAAGGTTATCAAGATGTGTCTGCTTCATGACATGGGGGAAGCTTTTACAGGGGATATTCCGGCCTTTGATAAAACTGCGGATCATGAAGCATGTGAATACGCTGCCTTACAGCATTGGCTGCAGACATTGCCTGTCGAGATTTCTGCCGATTTTCGTGATTTGTATGCCGAAATGGATGCATTGCAGACATCCGAAGCCAAACTTTATAAGGCATTAGATAAGTTGGAGGCCCTGATTCAGCATAACGAGGCCGATATCTGTACATGGCTGCCTTTGGAATATGACCTACAGCTGACCTATGGCAATGAAGCCTGCGCTTTTGATCCACGGATACAAATGATCCGTGAAGAAGTACGGGAAGATTCTTTAAGAAAGATCGAGGAAAAGAACAATGGCAAAAAAGAAAATTGATAAAACCAACGCCATGCGTATTTTGGATCGCAGCAAGGTTTCTTATGAGATCATGACTTATACGGTTGATGAGTCCGATCTTTCGGGTGAACATGCGGCTGCTGAACTGGGCCTTGATCCAGAGCGTGTATTTAAGACTCTGGTGCTGAAAGGGGATAAGAAAGGGCATCTGGTTGCTGTTATTCCCGTCAACGCCACATTGGATCTTAAAGCCCTTGCACGCGTAAGCGGCAATAAAAGTGTGGAAATGATCCATGTCAAGGATCTTTTTGATCTGACAGGTTATATTCGTGGTGGCTGCAGTCCCATTGGTATGAAAAAGGTTTTCCCAACCTATCTGCATCAATCCTGCAGCAATTTTGATACCATTGTTTTCAGCGCAGGACAACGCGGTATGCAGATCGTATTGCCTCATGCTGATCTGGTGAAAGTAACCGGGGCCGAGATCTGCGACATTATTCAGGAGTAGGAAAACAAGGAACCTATCGATGCCTTCAGCATAAACTGGTATTGAGGCATATACATATCACGGGCAGATTTATTTGCCTATGTATTGAATGCCTTAATATTGATTTAGGAGGTAATCGAATGCCTGATCGGGTTTATCCGGGACCGGTACGTTCCAATCAGACACCGCGCGAAGCGGTCTGTGTGCATACCAAAAAAGTGTATGACAGTTGCCGCGATAAAGAATGTCTGCAGGATATCCGTGTCTATCTGACCAGATGTTCGCAGAATGTACTCAATAGTAGCACAAGTGTCAAAGCCAAAACGGCTGAGTTGCTTTGGGCCTACATCGACGTTGAGCCAATTCCTTTCAACAAGGGATACTATACCATTGATATCAAATACTTCTACAAGGTGACGGCAGAAGCCTTCTGTGGCCTGGGTCGGCCGCGCGAGATCAGTGGCCTGGCTACCTATGATAAGCGAACGGTACTTTTTGGCAGCGAAGGAAGTGTGCATATCTTCAGCTCACAGTATCGTCCGCAGGCTGATGATACCCAGTGCTTTGCCCGTACCAATCTGCCTATCGCCGCCGTTGAAGTAGTCGATCCGGTTGTCCTGGGTGCACGTATCGTTGATGATGACTGCTGCTGTGGATGCTCTCCCTGTGAGATCCCTGAGATGATCTGCGGATGCTTTGATGAAGATCTCATCGTTTCTGATGATGGCAGAAAGCTCTATGCAACCCTGGGACAGTTCAGTATTATCAAACTGGAACGGGATATCCAGCTTGTCATGCCGTCTTATGACATTTGTCTGCCCGATAAGGAATGCAGCGGAAGCGGCAATGGGGAAGACCCCTGCGAACTTTTCCGTCGGTTCCGCTTCCCGGTGGATGAGTTCTTTCCGCCAAAGAAGGAGATGTTTCCCGGTGACGGATGTGCGCCCTCTATGGGATGCAAAAGCTGCAGCAACGGTAGAAACAATAGCAAATGTAAATAGTAATAAAAGCAGGCATCTCGGTGCCTGCTTTTGTTCTGTAGATGGAGGAGACTGCATAGGATAAGATAAGGCAGGTGATGGTTATGGCAAAATTGATTCGTCATAGGGACGAGCTCATATCTGAAGCAGAAAATGAACTGATATTTCTTTGTGGTGCATTCTTGCTTGGCGCAATATTTGGCAGCTTCTTTGCTTCCGGTTTTTCTGCAAATGGTCTTTGGTCAGAAATCGTGATACAAACTGGGAATCTAAAGATTTTCATGCTGATCCATGGGGGTCTGCTGCTTGTTATATTTACAGCGCCATTTTTACCTGCCGGGCAGATGGCAGCTCCATGCAGTATGGCTGCCGAAGGATTTCTTCTTGCTGTAATGGTCACCTGTACTATACAGACCTATGGTTGGAAAGGTTATTTTCCGGCACTGATGGCCTGGTTTTTTACCGGTATGGCACTTCTTTTTCTACTTCTGTTCATGGGATGTCGTGGACGTATGCTGATGCTTGGGCAGAAAGGAAAAGGGGCAGACAGAGGATTTATCCAACGGCGACAACTTGGGCCATATTTTCGTTGTGGTGTAGCTGCATTTTTATTGCTGTGGATCATTGGATATCTGCATTGCTATGGAGCAGCTCGTTGTACAAGATGGTTGGTGGATAAGCTTTCAATGTTATAGTACAAAAGCCTGCAGATATTCTGCAGGCTTTTTGAACTATGTTTCAGATTTTTCTCCCGATAAAGGATTTCGTTCTGCAGCTTCACGCAGATTGTCGTTAACAACGTGAGTATATATGGCAGTCGTATCGAGGTTCTCATGACCCAGTACCTCTTTGATGGTACGAACATCAACACCGTTCTGATACATCAATGTGGCCGCTGTATGGCGTAATTTATGGGCAGATGCATGCTTGGCCGAAAGGCCAGCCTGGTCCAGATGCTCTTTAACCAGTTCTTTGATACGCATAGTGCTCAGGCGTGTACCGTTACGGCTGATAAAGTAGGCATTTTTGTGGGTATTTTTAGGACGAACATCATTGGAGGTTTTAAAATCGTCGTAGCTGCGAATGGCTGACATACAGGCATCATTGAGATAAACCATGCGCTCTTTATTGCCTTTACCCAGGACACGCAGGATGCGATCATCGCGATTGATATCTGCAAGGCTGATTCCAGCCAGTTCGGATACACGAAGTCCACAGTTCAGGAAAAGAGTCAGAATGCAGTAGTCACGGACTTTATAGATGCCGTCCACACTATCCAGTAGTTTGCGGGATTCATTGAGGGAAAGATATTTGGGCAAAGATTTCTGCGTCTTGGGAATATCGATATTCAGAACCGGATTGGTGGGGATCTGCTTGGTTTTATCACAATAATATTTGAAAAAAGCACGCAGCGAAGACATTTTGCGTGCGCGTGTCTTCGCGCTGTTGCCATATGTAGTCGAATGACTGTTATGATACTTAGGTCGGCTGCGGGAGATATAAAGCAGGTAATCATAGATCTCGCTCTGGGTGATCCCGGCTAGGAAGGATATATCTACAGCACTGATATCGACAGTTTCAAGGGCATCAAAGGGGCGTCCTTTGCGCAAAGCAACCATATAGCGCAGAAAGGTACGGAGGTCGAGATGGTATTCGGCAACCGTCTTGGGAGAGCGTCCCAGGATACTTTCCATATAAACAAGAAACTCTTTAAGTACCTGTGGTGCACCTTCATATAAATTCGCCATGAAAAAACCTCCAATCGATATGCTCAATAGGATTATACAATAGAAGCGCCCTCGAAGCAAACAAAATATTTTGAAATGTGATTATTTTAACAAAAGTGCTTTAATTAAATAGTTGGCCGGAGCAAACGTGATTAAAAGCATAATAAAGAAATCGAATGATATTCATATAGAATGAACAGAAGTCTGACTATGGTACATATTCCGATAACAGTTGATATAGAATGTAATGTCTCAATTACAGCTGATCAATCCATCAGAACGATTGACTTCGCTTATGGGCATAATGTATTTTTGTAAGCGATACTTCAAAATAAAACATATATAAAATTGTTTGAAAAATTTTTGATTGTGATTCTGTTATTAAGGTTAATAGTATTTATAGTAAAACCGATCCTGTCAGAGTACAAATACCAAACAAACTAAATAGTTTGTTTGGTCATAGATAATGATTTGAAAATACATAATCAACATATATTTTCGTATTTTGGCTTAATTGGACATTCAAACGGATTTGAGCCGTCCTATGACAAACCCGCGCCAAAACGCAGCCTTATATAGTCAATCAAAAAAATCCAATGCCCTAAACCAAACAAAATATTTATTTTGTTTGGTTGTATATATTTTTGATATCGACATTTTACCGTTCCTCTGCTATAATTATGGTATCT
>JAFYOK010000203.1 GCA_017560175.1 Clostridia bacterium
ACCAGCTCTTCCTTGCTGTCCAGGTCCAGACGGGGCACAGAGTTCATCAGCGCCCATGTATAGGGATGACGGGGATCGTAGAAGATATCTTCATTGCTGCCGACTTCAACGATCTTACCGGCATACATAACGATGATCTTGTCGGCCATATCGGCAACAACACCAAGGTCATGAGTAATCATGATGATGGCCATGCCCAGCTTGGCCTGCAGTTCCTTCATCAGTTCGAGGATCTGTGCCTGAATGGTAACGTCCAGCGCAGTTGTGGGTTCGTCGGCGATCAGCAGAGAGGGATTGGTGATCATGGCGGTGGCGATCATAACGCGCTGACGCATACCGCCCGAAAGCTCGTGGGGATACTTTTCCAGGCAGGCTTCGGAATCGGGAATGCCGACCAGGTCGAGCATTTCGATGGCCTTATGGCGCATCTCGCCGTAGGACATGCCGGATGTGTTGTGGTTTTCGAGATTTTCGATGATCTGCTTGCCGATCTTCATGGTGGGGTTGAGAGAAACCAGCGCATCCTGGAAGATCATCGAGCATTCCTGGCCGCGGAAAGCATGCCACTGGTCATCGGTGAAGGTCAGAATATCCTTGCCGTCATAGACGATATGGCTGCCGTCCTTGATCTTGCCGGGCTTTTCGATGAGGCCCATCAGCGACTTGGATGTGACCGATTTACCGCAGCCCGATTCACCGACCAGCGCAGTGGTCTTGCCCTTATCCAGCGTAAAGGAGATATCGCGAACCGACTGAACTTCGCCGGCATAGGTGAAATAAGAGACCGAGAGGTTCTTGACCTCGACAAGTGTATTGTTGTTCATAGTCTCCTCCTTACTTGGTGATCTTGGGCTCGAGGGCAACACGCAGAACGTCGCCGAGAATGTTAAAGCTGAGGACGGTCAGCAGAATGAGCGCACCGGGATAGACAGCCAGCATGGGACGGTCGAGGACGAAAGCCTGCGCACCCTGCAGCATGGAACCCCAGGAAGCATTGGGAACCGAAATACCCAGACCCAGGAAGCTGAGGGAAGATTCGCTCAGAATGGCACTGGCGACACCCAGAGAAGCTGCAACGATGACGGGGCCGAGGATGTTGGGCAGAATGTGCTTGACAGCGATCTGAATATTGCCGGCGCCCAGGTTCTTTGCGGCAATAACATAGTCACGCTGCTTGAGAGACATGGTCTCGGCGCGGGTGATACGGGCGACCGAGGCCCAGGAGAACAAGCTCAGAACGCAGATCAGTGTTGTCATGCTGGGCTTGAGGAAGGAGTTCAGAACGATCATCAGCAGCATGGAGGGCAGCGCCAGGAAGATATCGGTAAAGCGCATGAGCAGCATATCCAGCTTGCCGCCGATATAGCCCGAGAAGATGCCGATGGTGGTGCCGATACAGACGGTGACCAGCATGGCCGAGAAGCCGACCAGCAGAGAGACACGGCCGCCGTAGAGGGCACGGGTGAAGTAGTCACGGCCGAATTCGTCACAGCCAAAGAGATGCTGCAGCGAGGGCTCGGCAAACTTATCTGCACGGCTCAGGCCGTTGGGATCGTAGGGGCTCAGAGGGGCCAGCAGGCAGGCTGTAATGATGATAGCCAGGTAAATGACGGCCAGAATGGCCATCTTGTTGGACTTGATCTCTTTCTTGATATCCTTCCAAATGCTGCGATGGTAGACGGCACCAAGATCCTTGGGCTTTTTCTCCAAACGCTTGAAGGAGTTCTCGTTAAATACAACTTTATTTTCCATTTGCTGCGTCTACTCCTCTCTTGATTCTGGGGTCAGCGAAGGAATACAGAATATCGGCAACGAAGTTACCCATGACCAGGATGAAACCGGACAGCATGATATAAGCCATGATGATGGGGTAGTCCTGCTTACCGATGGCTTCCATGGCAAAGCTGCCGATGCCGGGCCAGCCAAAGAGGCTCTCGATAATGAAGGAACCGGTGACCATCGAAGCCATGTTCATACCGACAATGGTGATGATGGGCAGCAGTGTATTCTTCAGAACGTGCTTGAACAGGATCTTCATGCCCGATGTACCCTTGGCCTTGGCTGCCAGAACATATTCTTCGCTCAGCTGGCCGATGGTGTTGGCGCGGACATAACGGACCTTGGAGGCCATCGAGCTGAGGGCCATGGTCATAACGGGCATGATCATATGCTTGGCAGTATCCAACGCAGTGTCAACGCCAAAGGTGTGCATACCCGAAGAGGGCAGCCAGTGGAGCTTGGCGGTGAACAGGATGATCATCAGCATACCGAAATAGAAAGAGGGGATGGACATGCCGAAATAAGCAAAGGCACCGATGGCATTGTCGATCCATGTATTCTTCTTATAGCCGGCAATCAGACCCAACGGGATGGAAAGGGCCAGGGATACGATCAGCGATGTGCCCATCAGCAGGATGGTGGAGGGGAGACGCTTGACCAGCATGTCCATAACAGGCAGCTTATAGGAAATAGAATAGCCCCAGTTGCCCTTGAGAGCTTCCTTCAGCCATTCGACATAACGTTCCATGGGACTCTGGTTGAGGCCCAGCTTTTCCATGACCATCGCCTGTTCCTCGGCAGACATATCGGCTGTGATATACATGGAAGAGATATCACCGGGCGCAAGCTCGATGATGGCAAAGGAAAAGATGGAAATCAGGAACATGACGATGGCGACCTGTCCCACTTTTCTCATTAAAATCTTACACATATGCATAGAAGATGTTCTCCTTTTTGTAAAAAGCCGCCCTTCGCAGGGCGGCTTTTTAACATTGTCAAACGATTAGTTGTTAACAGAGATAGCCAGCCAGTCAGCGAACTCAGGAACGATGTCGCATGTGTCCAGACCGGAAACATACTTCTGAGAAACCATGACGTAGTTGGTGTATGTCAGGGGGTAGATTCTGTGCTGATCCATAGCAACTTCCATCAGCTCGTCAGCAGCCTTCTGCATTTCAGCAGTGTCTGTGATTGTGTTGACCTTAACAGCCAGTTCGCCGCAAGCGGGTGTCATACCCCAAGCATCGTCTGCCTGGTTGAAGTAGGAGTATGCCTGGTACAGTGTGCCGCCACGCATGGAGTCCCAACCATTTGTGCCCAGGTCCCATGTGGTGTACTGGTCGTTATGGTAGGAGGACAGACCGAAGAAGCGCTGGAAGAATGTTGTGGAATCCAGACCCTCGATCTTCAGGTTAACGCCGATCTGCTGGAGCTGCTGCTGCAGAACGATTGCGCAGGCTTCCATGTTAGCGCGGTCCTTGTTGTAGATGTAGACCAGTTCCTTGCCTTCCAGACCGGAGTCCTTAGCCATCTGCTTAGCCTTTTCCAGGTTGAACTCGTAGTCGGGTGTGTTAGCATTGTACAGGCCCTGTGTGGGAACCAGCATGGAGTTGGGGTTCTGAGCCAGGTCTGTGGAGCCGTAAGCGAAGTCGATAACTTCGTCGCCGTTGATAGCGTAGAACAGAGCCTCACGCTGAGCGTCGTCCAGGGGGTTGGGGCCGTAGGGGTTGACCTGGAGGTAGTTCAGACGTGCTTCGGGCATGATGTAGATGTTGTACTTGTCGGACTGAGCAGAGTACTTCTCCAGCTCGTCGACAGTTGTGATACGCATGTAGTCGATTTCGCCGTTCTCAAAAGCGATAGCCTTTGTGGAGCCGGAGCCGACAACCTTCAGAACAATGTTCTTGATCTCGGGTGTGCCGCGATAGTAGTCGTCGCGAGCTTCGAAGACGATGTTGTCAGCGTTGATTTCCTTGATGGTGTAAGCGCCGGATGTAACGACATCAGCCTTTGTGTAGTAGGACTGGTCAGCAGCCAGAGCTTCAGCGCTCTCAAACTCGTGTGCGGGGAAGATTGTCATGCCGCCCAGTGTAGCAATGAAGTAGTTGTAGGGCTCGGGGATGGTGACGGAGAATGTCTGATCGTCGACGATCTCGTAGGAACCTTCAACGCCGTTGACGCGAGCGTAACGGTTGTAGCCGTACTTAGCGATGGAGTACTGCATACCGAACTCGATATCCTTGGTTGTGATGGGTGTGCCATCGGACCATGTGATATCGTCACGCAGAACGACTGTGTAGGTCATACCGTCTTCGGAGATCTCCAGGCTCTTAGCCAGGTAGTAGTCGACGCCGCCCTTGTTGTTTTCCATGAACAGCTTGTCATAGAGAGGACGTGTCATTGTTGTGTAGTCGTCGGAACCGTTGCCGATGGGGGACAGAGCGTCGGGCATGTAGCTGATGGCCATTGTGAATGTGTCACGAACGACCTTCTCTTCTTCCTTGACCTCTTCTGTCTTTTCTTCGGTTGTTGTTTCTTCCTTGACTTCTTCCTTGATCTCTTCCTTGCCGCCGCAAGCGACCAGGGAGAACATCATCAGCAGAGCCAGCAGAAGAGCTGCGAACTTCTTCATTGGTGTTGTCCTTCTTTCTTTACATAATTTTAGGCCTTCTTACCACGCGTTGAATAAAAATTCATTCTTGCATAATGTTTTCTCATTCTTTGCCCGATAAAAAAGCCGACTTTTTACGGAATGGATTATAGCACCAAGCCATCTGCTTGTCTATATCCCTTTGAAATTATTGAAAAAAACAGAAAAGGAGATCGAAATTATCGGTTGTAGCTATAGAATTGTACACAAATGGTTAGCAATGGCTTTCTTGAATTTTATTCTCAAGCAACATAATTATAAATAAAACCGATATATAGAATTCAATTTATTGACAAGATTTATAAAAGTTCTTTTTATCATATAAATAAAAGGCTTCGGATGGAGTTGCTGCGAGGCTGAGATTATTCATTGCACAGCTGCAGAAAATATGATAGGCTGAAAGCAGAATATACCGGGAGGAAAAATCATGGATCCGATCTATTACACAGTCAAGACGATCAATGGCGATTATGCCTATATGACTTCGGACGACGGCGTTGAAAATATGGTAGCAATGTTCCTGCTGCCCGAAGGCGTGGATGTGGGCAGCCGCCTGCTGTTTGAAAACTTCGAGTGGACATTGCTGTAAGATTATAGTAATATCAAAGAAAAGGAGCTGAGGCATAATACCTCAGCTCCTTCTCACGGATGTATCATGTGAAAACCACAGAAACAGGAGGAAACCGTATGAAGCGAGTTTTATCTTTTATTCTGGTTATGGTCATGCTTTGCTGCGTGATGCCCACGGCTTTTGCAGCAAGTGATGAGGCGATGGCGGCTGCGGACAAGCTGCATTCATTAGGACTGTTTAATGGTACGGGTACAGATGCAAACGGCGATCCTATTTTTGACCTTGACCGTGCTCCTACACGCCATGAGGCTGTTACTATGCTTGTCCGTCTGTTGGGCAAGGGAGAGGAAGCGTTAGCGGGCACATGGGAAACGCCCTTCACAGATGTGGCGGATTGGGCAAAGCCCTATGTTGGCTATGCGTATGCTAATGGACTGACAAGCGGAACGAGTGCTACGACCTTTGGTGGCAATAGTCTGGTGACTGCTTCCCAGTACCTTACCTTTGTTCTCCGTGCTCTTGGTTATGACAGCAGTACGGACTTCAAATGGGACACGGCATGGGAACTGTCCGACGAACTTGGTTTTACTTCTGGAGAATACAGCGCAGAGACGAAGACATTTCTGCGGGGTGATGTGGCAATCATCTCCAGTGCATCGTTAAATGCAAGGTTGAAAAATGAGGAGATTTTGCTTGTTCAGAGCTTGGTATCCAATGGTGCAGTAGACGAAGCGGCGGCACTGGAGCAAGACTTTGACATTTATGGTCTGACAGAAAATGTGCATTTTATCTACGATATCCGTACGTTTACAGTCTTTGCCTTTATGAACTATACCGGTTATGACGATAACAATGGACGTCCTATCACGGGCACAAGAGCTGCCTTACGGAATGACCTTGCGGCTATGGATCTGAGGCTCAGTTCACCGGATTATTACACAGTAAAGAAGGTAGAGAGCCATCACTACCACAACGCCCTGTCCCAGATGGGCGCCGCCCCGGATTTTCGTTATCTTGACACACGGGAGAACGCCACGCAGAAGCTCTCTGAT
>JAFYOK010000204.1 GCA_017560175.1 Clostridia bacterium
AATAGCTTAACTCATCCGTCGCTCTGACGAGCGACACCTTCCCTAACCATCAGGGAAGGCTCCCGTGCCGTTCAAGCCTCATCGATTTCGTCTGATACAAGATTGCCGACAAGCCATGTAAACTCAAACAAAAATCGAAAGACCCCGGAACTTCCGTTCCGGGGTCTTTCTTCTCTCTCTTCAAATATCTGATCTCCAAAAGGAGCGATATCGCAGATATGCTTTTTTACTTGACCTTCTGCTTATTGGGAACCAGAGCACCCAGTACGCCGCCGATGATGGCAGGGATCAGCCAGAAGAAGCCAAAGTTGCTGAGGGGCAGGCTGTAAACGATGCTGCAGCCGGAAACGCCGTAGTCGGCCAGAATACCCATACCGCAGACGATCATAGTAACCAGACCGGCACCGCGGTAAATGCTGTCTTTCTTGAGCTTATCGCTGAAGAAAGACATGATGATCTGTGTCAGCAGGATGGGATAAATCAGGTTGAGAACGGGTGTGGCAATGGCGATCATCGAGCTGATACCGACATTGCTGATAACAAAGCCAAACAGGCAGATGGGCAGAACCAGTGTTGTATACTTGACACGGTTGCCGGTAACTTCCGAGAAGAAGTCTGCCGAAGCCGAAACCAGACCGATGGCGGTGGTCAGGCAGGCAAAGGTAACGATAAGGGACAGCAGAATGACGCCGACCTTACCCATCAGTGCTTCGGTGATAAAGACGACCAGAGCAGTCTGATTGAGGTTTGCTGCACCATCGACCATCGATGTAGTAGCACCCAGATAAGCCAGACCACAGTAAACGACGAACAGACCGATGACAGCGACGATGCTCGCCTTGGCGATGACATCAAAGCAGCTCTTGTGGCTCTCATAACCCTTGGAGGACGCATTGCCGACGACGATCAGTGTAACGGCCAGCGCGCCCAGAACGTCCATGGTCTGGTAACCGGCCAGGATGCCTTCACGCATAACGCTGTCTGTGGTGGCAACATCACTGATCTCACCGATGGGACTTACGATACCCATAATGACCAGAACAGCCAGAGTGACCAGCAGTGCGGGTGTCAGGAACTTACCGATAATGTCAACAACTGCCGAAGGACGGATGGTCAGAATATAGGTCAGACCAAAGAAGACAGCAGCAAAAATCCAGGAGTTCAGGCCGGGAAACAGAGGCTGCATGCCCATTTCAAAGGTTGTTGCACAGGTACGGGGAATGCAGAGGATGGGGCCTACAAAGGCGATCGAAGCGATGGCCAACAGCTTGGAAGGAATCTTGCCAAGACGATCAGTCATCGACCAGATGGTGCCGTCCTTGCGGATCATGGCCAGAACGGTCATAATGGCCAGACCTGCATCGGCAATGATAAAGCAGAGGAATCCGCCAAACCACTGATCGCCGGCTATACGGCCCAGGAAAGGCGGGAAGATCAGGTTGCCTGCGCCAAAGAACATGGCAAACATGGCAAAACCAATGACCAGTACATCGCCCAAGGATACTTTCTTATCTTGCATAGATGAGCCTCCCACAATAATAGATAATATTATAATACATATTTCCCGTCATCTTTCGCAAACGCCTTGCATTTAACAAGAGTAGATTTTTAAGAAAATTTATCTATTTACAGTAGAAATTTCTTTTTTACTGTGTTATAATATTTCAAAATAACTCATATTCATTTTCCGATTCAATGGAAAATCTATTTTTCAGAAACTTTTTAGCATTAAATCTATCTTTGTATTAAATCGTTTCTTTTTAAGAAAAACCGGAGGTTATCCCTATGAATGAAGTCAGTCTGCATGTCGGCAGCCGCATCCGCCTCTACCGCAAGGCTAAGAAGCTGACCCTGCTTGCCCTTTCCCAGAAGATCCATAAGAGCAAGGCTACCCTTTCCAAATACGAGACAGGTGATATCACCATCGATATCGAGACCCTCTTTGATATTGCCGATGTTCTGGGCATCAAAGTTCAGCAGCTCCTCGACTATACTCCGCCGGGAAAAGCCGTCGAGACGACCCGTCCTGTGGGTGGTTTCTTCCCCCAACGCCGTGTCTATGTCTATTTCTATGATGGACGTGTAGGCAAGATCGTCCGCAACATGCTGGAGATCGACAACGAATCGGCCCGCAGCATCGCCACTTTCTATAACGATATCCCCTCCTGCGACCGTTTTGAAGAATGCCGCAACCTCTATTTCGGTACTGTCGAATATTTCGACACGGTTACCAACTTCTCCTTTGAGAACCAGAGCAACCGCATCGAGCATGTTACCCTCTGTGCCATCAATCCCTTCGACCGCGGTTCGGAAGTTCTGGGTATGCTGTCGGGTATTTCCCGTTATCCCATGCTGCCCATTTCCATCAAGTGTATCCTCTCCCCTGTCGCGTTGGAGGAAAACGAAGAACTGATGGAAAAGCTCATCCTCTCCAAGAAGGATATCAAGCTGATCAAGCAGCTCAATATGTTTGCCGTCGAACAGTTGGACTAAACAATACATATACAAAAAAGGCTCCCGAAATCGGGAGCCTTTTTGTATGCCTTTAGTTTATGCCTTAGGCTGGTTCATGGGGATAAATGCGCCGATAATGCCGGCAACAACGGCAGGTACCAGCCAGAAGAAGCCGAACTCTGCCAGAGGCAGGCTGTAGACAAAGCCGAATGCCTGTGCGCCCATGTCTGCCAGAACGCCGAAGATCGCCATGACAAATGTACCGATGGCAACAGAAAGATTGACATTGTGATTCTTGATGGTGCTGT
>JAFYOK010000205.1 GCA_017560175.1 Clostridia bacterium
CGGGTCAGCTTCTTTTCCATGGCTGCCGAAATCTGCAGATATGCACCGCCGGTGACGACCGGCAAGGTCTTGTGCGCCGAATCACAGGTCATGTCGGCACCAAGATCGATGGGATGACGGGAAGGCTCCAGGAATCTGAGATAAGCGCCATGGGCATTGTCCACCAACAGCGGAATATCAGCCCCATGACAGACAGCCGCCAGACCGGGAATATCGGCTGTGCCGCCCAGATAATCGGGCGACGTGATATAAACGGCAAAAGGGGATCTCTGTCCACAGGCTGTCAGCTTTCGCTGCAGACCTTCGGGGGTGATGGGGCAGCTGCAAAGGTCACGGCTGCCATCCTCGGGCATGAGCCATTCCACATCGATATCCAGCAACGCACAGGCATGGATAAAGGCCTTATGCACGTTGCGCGCTGCCAGGATCAGCGGACGCTCCTCCCCTCGCTTCCGTCCGCCCATAGCCAGAAAGAGCATGGCACGGATGCACTGGGAAGAACCTTCTGTGGAATAGATCGTACGGCCAAAGCCGAAAAGCCGCGATGCGTTTTCTTCACTCTCGCGAATGATGGAATCGGCTTCGTAAAGGGCATCGGCGCCATGGATCTCGGTAATATCCATAGGCTCAAAGCCCAGACGGCTTCTGCCCTTGTGTCCCGGCATGTGGGCACGAACCGTACCGCTTTCCCGATAGCACTGCACAAAATCTACGATGGGCGTGCGGGACATTAGAGGCCTTCTTCCTCTTCGGCGACCTGCATCATAACGGCACACTCCATACGCTTCTTAAAGAGCTGGCAGCCATATTCGTAAATACCATTGATGGAGCCGGTGGCATGGTAGGCATTGGCTGCGCAGCCACCCGAACAGTAAAGCTTGGCCCAGCAATCCTTGCACTCGGAACGGGCATAGACGTTGCAGTTCTTGAACTGATCGCGGACAGCCTCATTGGTGACGCCATCCCAGATGTTGCCCATGCTGTATTTCTCATCGCCAACGAACTGGTGGCAGGGGAAAAGCTCACCCCAGGGGGTAACAGCCATGTACTCGGTGCCCGAACCGCAGCCCGAAATACGCTTGTAGATACAGGGGCCGTTGCGCAGGTCGATCATGTAGTGGTAGAAAGTGATGGGCTTGCCCTCGCGCTTACGACGCAGCATATCCTTGGCCAGGATCTCATACTGCTCAAACAGCTTGGGCAGATCTTCCTCGGTCAGCGCACTGGGATCGGAAGGATCACAGACAACAGGCTCCATGCTCAGTTCGGTAAAGCCAAGGTCGGCCATGTGGAAGATATCTTCGGTGAAATCGACATTATGATGGGTGAAGGTGCCGCGCATATAGTAATCCTTGCCTTCACGGGCTTCGGCAAATTTCTGGAACTTAGGCACGATGGTCTCATAGCTGCCCTTGCCGGCATAGTCCTTGCGCAGACGATCGTGGACATGGGGACGGCCATCCAGGCTGAGGACGACATTGTGGCACTCGCGGTTGGCGAAATCAATAACATCATCATCGACCAGAACGCCGTTGGTGGTCAGAGTAAAGCGGAAGTTTTTGTTCTTCTCCTTTTCGATGGAACGGGCATAGGCGACGATATCCTTGCAGACCTGCCAGTTCATCAGAGGCTCACCGCCAAAGAAGTCAACTTCCAGATTGCGGCGGCTGCCCGAATGCTCGACCAGGAAGTCAATGGCACGCTTACCGACCTCAAAGGACATGATGGCACGCTCGCCATGGTACTTGCCCTGGCTGGCAAAACAATATTCACAGTTGAGGTTGCAGGTGTGGGCGACATGGAGGCACAGGGCCTTGATGACGGTATTGGTGCGCTTGAAGTCGAAGGCCATACCCTCGTAGATATCCTTGGAAAAGAGCTTGCCCTCTTCTTCCAGCTGGGCAACATCATCCAGACATTCTTCGATCTCTGCCTCGTTAACATCTTCCAGGTGGCCATAACGGGCCACCATCTCGGCAACGATGGCTTCGCGGGAATGGGTTTTATACATTTCGATGATATCGTAGGCTACCTCATCCACCGAATGGACAGCACCCGAGCAGGTGTCGATGACGATATTGTAGCCGTTGAGTTTATACTGATGTACCATATTTTTTCTCTTTCTATGATTTATAAGATTGAAAAAGGAGCCTGCGCTGATGCGCCGGCTCCTTAACTGCCATTATGACGAATGTGTACAGGGCCAGCTTACTTAGCTGCGCTCTCGCACTTCTGGTTCGCAACGCCGCAGGATGTCTTGCAAGCCGACTGGCAGGATGTCTGGCATTCGCCGCAGCCGCCGTTCTGCATGCTCTTGTGCAGGTCGCGTGTTGCCATGGTCTTGATTCTCTTCATACTGGTAGTCCTCCGTTTCTACAAATAGTATCGGATGTTATACGTAACAGTATATTTTTACCATAAAACCATGAATTTGTCAATGAAAAAGACTTATCTGCCCTGCTTCTTGTTATAGAAATAGAGGCCGGTATCAATGGAGACCATGATAAAGTTGATGATATAGAGTACCATAACGATATCCTGGCTGTGCAGGATCTTATGGGTGATACCCGAAATATAACCGACCAGAATGGTCAGCAGGAAAGGAAGGCTCTTGCCCTTGGTCGACTTGGTCTTGATGGACTTGGCGATGTTCATAGGCCATGCAGCGCCGAAGCAGATCAGCATACCGGCTTCAAAAATACTCATTTCTTTTTCCTCTTTTCAATCACAGTTGTTGTTCGGCAGAACTTCCCCGGTTCTGTCGGCTTAGTTTGATTATAGAACGGCTGCACAGAACGGTCAATAGATTTTTGGGCATTTTAGCTTAAAAAAATCGAAAAAAATACTTGTGCGCTGCAGGAAATATTACCCACTGTTAATTTTTTGTTTTCCACAGGCAGACACCCTGTTTTTGTGGATAACCCTGTGAAATATGTGAAAAACTCCAGGGCCAGACCGCCTTTGCGCCCTCTTGTGGAAAACTCAAAAGCCTGTCAGTTTCTGTTCCTTTCTTGTATCAGGTTTACAGAAAGTTATGCTTAAAATCCGTCATTTTGCCTAAATGGCGGAATATAGGCTTTGCTGGATGCCGTGCGCTCCTGGAAGAAGCCGTCGAAGCCCAGATCGATGGCTCTCGCCTGTGCTTTCTTGTATTCAAAGCTGGTGATCGGGCGGTTGATTTCGGGAAAATCGGCGCAGGATGGCATGGAGGTATACTGGCTCATGAGGCTGAGGAGATAGCCTTCGCTGCCATACGCCGCATGCATGGCCTCCAGTACGGCCACCGAATCCTTATAGCATCCGGGCAGCACCAGATGGCGAACGATAACGCCTTTTTTCATAATGCCGTTTTCATCATAAACAGGCGCACCGATCTGGCGCAGCATTTCCCCAAGGGCAGGCATGGCCTTTTCGAAATAATCGGGGCAGGCCGAATAACGGGCCGAAAGCTCAGCCGATTTATACTTCATATCGGGGATGTAAATATCGACATAGCCTTCCAGCATCTTCAGCGTCTCGATTGATTCATAGCCGCCGCAGTTCCACACCACAGGGATATGCAGCCGATCACGGACGAGATCGAGGGCACGGATGATCTGCGGTGCAAAGTGACTGCCTGTGACCATACTGACATTGTGGCAGCCCATCTCCTGGAGCTCCAGAAAGATCTCTGCCAGGCGCTCAACAGTCACTTCCCGGCCATAGCCGCGGCTGACCTCGTAATTCTGACAGAAGACACATTTGAGTGTACAGCCCGTAAAAAAGACGGTGCCTGAGCCGCCGGTGCCGCTGATGGGCGGTTCTTCCCATTCGTGCTTCTGATAACGGGCAATGCGGACGGTATCCCCCTCACCACAGAAGCCGCGGCCTGCCGAACGGTCGATGCCGCAGCGACGGGGACATAAGGTACAGAGTTTATCTTGCATAAAAGGATTTCCTTATCTATAATAGAATTAAGTTTATTTTTGCCCATCAACGCGTCTTTGTCAAGGCGTGAA
>JAFYOK010000206.1 GCA_017560175.1 Clostridia bacterium
CCTTCCACAACGGTGCAGATCAGTACGGCTGCGCCGCACAGCAGCAGACTGCTGCGCAAAGCCTCTCTGCCGCCCATATTTTCCAGCCATGTCAGCAGAAATGCAGGCAACTCGAAAGGCTCGGTGCCGATGACCGAGTCGACCGTAATGCGAATGATCTGCGGCGTCAGAAATCCAAAGAGGATGGCCATAAAAGCGGTCACGACCGCCAGCAGAAAATATCCACGGATCCCCTTGGTGTATCTCCAGAAATGGGAGAATACCGTTCCCTTATTTTTCTCTTGCATAGAACCTCCCGTCCCGTTTGCGTATAGGACTACATTATACATATAATATAACCTTTATACAATAAAATGTCAATTCGCCTGCCTTGACTTGTGTATTTTTACATGATAAAATCGAAATACAGAGGCGTGTTATTAGGTTAATGTGTCCAGTTTCCGCTTCTGTCCGCACTGAATTTATTAAAGAATAAAATACATAAAACAGGAGGCCAAGATCCATGCTTAATCAGATCACCACACCGAAAGCCCATTTCGGCTTTACACCCGGCGACGACAACGAGCTGGCAAGATGGGATAAGATCGTAGAGTATTTCTATCTGCTGGAAAAACAGTCGGATCGCATCGCTGTTACAGACATGGGCCCCAGCACCGAGGGCAACCCCTTCCTCAAGGTCATCATCACTTCTCCCGAAAACCATAAGAACCTGGAAGAGATCCGCAAGACCAGCATGCAGCTGGCCGATCCCCGCGGCCTCTCGCAGGAAGAGATCGATGCTCTGGTCAAGAAGGGCAAGGCCGTTTCTGTCCAGTCCATGAGCCTTCACGCCAACGAAGTCGGCGGCACACAGATGGCCATTAACCTGGCCTATGACCTGTGCGCCAAGGAAGACGAAGAGGTCATGAACATCCTCGACAATGTCGTTCTGGTCATGGTTCCCTGCTTCAACCCCGACGGCCAGCTGATGGTCACCGATTGGTACTATGAATATAAGGGCACCGAATACGACGGCTGCGCTTATCCCAAGCTCTATCAGCTCTACACCGGCCACGACAACAACCGCGACGCATTCTGCCAGAATCTGATCGAGTCCCGTTACATGGGCCAGATCCTCTTCCACGAGTGGATGCCCCAGTCCTACCAGGACCATCACCACATGGGCAGCTACGGCGCAAGAATTCAGATCGCACCTTATAAGAATCCCGTCCGCCAGGATGTCGATCCTCTGGTCTGGCGCGAGCTCAACTGGTATGGTGCCAATATGGCCTACCAGATGGACGAAAACGGCCTGGACGGCTGCTCCTCCGGCGGCCAGTATCCCGGCTGGGGCCACTATGGCTACCACTGGATCACCAACAGCCACAACATCGCCGGTATGCTGACCGAGTCGGCATCGGCCAAGCTGGCTTCTCCCAAGTATATCGATCCTTCTCAGCTCAAGGGTGATGGCGACATCGTCCAGCCCAACTACGAGCAGCAGAACAACTTCCCCAGCCCCTGGCCCGGCGGTTGGTGGAGACTGGGCGATATCGTAGCCCGTCAGTATACCGCAGCTTACGCTCTGCTGGATACCATGGCCCGCAATAAGGATGCTGTTCTGGGCAACATGGCCAAGAAGGCGCTGAATCAGACCAAGCGTGGCCAGGAAGGCGGCATCTTTGCCTACATCATCCCCGAAAATCAGCATGACAAGAGCGAAGTCAAGAACCTCATCCGTCTGCTTCGCCAGCAGAATATCGAAGTCCACAAGGCTGTCGAGCCCTTCAGCGTCGGCGCCGTCACCTACCCTGCCGGCACCTTCGTCGTCTTCCTGGGTCAGCCCAAGATGGGCGTCGCCAAGAACCTGCTGGGCGAGACACATTATCCCGACAACCAGTGGACCCGTGATGCTTCGGGCGCACTGACCGCATTCGACTCGGCTACCGATGCCGTTAACGAATACATGGGCGTCGAAGCCATCCCCGCAGGCCAGAAGTTCACAGGCAACTTCGAGATCGTCGAATGTGCATGCCACAAGCCCGAGATCCTCAAGGGCGACAAGTATGTTCTGTCGGCCAAGGAAAACTCGGTCTTCAAGACCGTCAACCTGCTGCTCAAGGAAGGCTTCAAGGTCTACCGCATCGAAGCCTGCCCCTGGAAGGACTTCTATGTTGAAGGCGATATCACCGCCATCCTGGAAAAGGCACCCACCATTCATCGTCTGGTCGACAAGCCCTACGATGTTATGACCGAAGTCAAGCCCCTCAAGGTCGCTATGTACCAGCGCTACTACATGGGCAATGCCGATGAAGGCTGGACACGTATGGTTCTCGAAAACTACGGCTACGACTACACAACCGTTATGGATGCCGATGTCCGCGCCGGTCTCGACGGCTACGATGTCCTCATCCTGCCCAGCGACAGCGAAGGCTTCATCGTCGGCCCCGAGCATTGCCCCAATGATCCCATGGCACAGCGTATGCTGCAGTGGGTCGGCCCCCAGCCCGAGGCCTACAGAAGCGGTGTCGGACCCGAGGGCGTACAGAAGATCCGCGAGTTCGTCCAGAAAGGCGGCCGTCTGCTGGTCTTCAACAAGTCCTGCAACTTTGCCATCAAGCACCTGGGCCTCGGCGTTAAGAACATCGTCGCCGGCAAGCCCCTGAAGGAGTTCAATACCCACGGCTCGACCCTCAAGGTCAAGGTCGACAAGAAGCAGCAGCCCTGCTTCGGTATGCCCGATCAGACCATGGTCTTCCATTGGGACGGTCCCGTCTTCGAGATCGCCGATATGATCCACGCCGAAGACTACAATATGCCCATCCTCTATGCCGACCGTGATGTTCTGCGCAGCGGTCTGCTGACCGGCGAACAGCTGCTGGCCGGCAAGGGCGCTCTGGTCACCTGCAAGAAGGGCGAGGGCGAAGTTGTCCTTTATGGCTTCGGCCCCCAGAACCGTGCCCAGACCACAGGCACATTCAAGCTGGTCTTCAATATGCTTTACAGATAAAGAGAAACCACTTCTTCATGACCCAAAAGGCGGGGCAATGCCCCGCCTTTTCCCCCATCCGAAAAAATACAAAAAAAGTGTATTTTCCCTATTGACAAACCGATATCCGTAATGTATACTAAAACCGTAAACAAAAGGAGGCGACAAGATGAGAATCACCCACGAAGCTGACTACGCAGTCCGCATCGCTTATGTACTGGGTTCTGAAAACAGAATGCTCCCGGCCAGGGATATTTCAGAAAAGTCGGGCGTAACTCTCAGATTCGCCCTGAAGATCTTACGAAAGATGGCGGCAGACGGTATCGTTGTTTCCTACAAAGGCAGCTGCGGCGGCTATGAACTGGCCGTTCCCCCGGCGGAACTCTCCCTCGGCCGACTGATCGAATGTATCGACGGTCCCCTGGAGATCACCCACTGCCTCAGCGAAGGTTTCGACTGTACCCGCGTGAAAGATAAGAGGATCTGCCAGTTCCGCAAGGTCTTTTCAGAAATCAGCGTAGACCTTAGAAATAAGCTCTACGGCTTAACGCTCAGCCAGTTTATTGCTGAAAACAAAAACTAAAAAAGAAAAATCAATTTATTTTTGAAAACAATATGGAGGAAAAATCATGAAGAAGTTCGTTTGCACAGTTTGCGGTTATGTTCACGAAGGCGACGCAGCACCCGAGAAGTGCCCCGTTTGCAAGGTTCCCGCTGAGAAGTTCAATGAGGTCGTCGGCGAGATGAAGCTGGCTGCCGAGCATGAATACGGCATCTACGAGAAGACAGTTGCCAACAACCCCGACATCTCCGAAGCTGATAAGAAGTACATCTTCGAGCAGCTGATGGCTAACTTCAACGGCGAGTGCTCCGAAGTCGGCATGTACCTCTGCATGGCTCGCATTGCACACCGCGAAGGCTACCCCGAGATCGGCCTGTACTGGGAAAAGGCAGCATGGGAAGAGGCTGAGCACGCAGCTAAGTTCGCTGAACTGCTGGGCGAGGCTCTGGAGCCCAACATGAAGGCTACCACAAAGGACAACCTGAAGTGGAGAGTCGACTGCGAGTACGGCGCAACAGCCGGCAAGTTCGATCTGGCCAAGGTCGCCAAGATGAACAACCTGGATGCGATCCACGACACAGTCCATGAGATGGCCCGCGACGAAGCTCGTCACGGCAAGGCTCTGGAAGGCCTGCTGAAGAGATACTTCGGTTAATCCCGACATTGTAATTCTCCTGATATAAATCATCACACACTCGAAAGGGTCGGTATCTTAGGATGCCGACCTTTTCTTTTTGGGAGGGGGACTTGTTTTGGGATGTGCAATCAATGTGCAACTTTCTTTTTAGCTTCAGTCTTTTTTCTTTAAAAGTGCAACTTATAAATGTGCAATTCAATTATATCACAAAAAGTTTTGAAAACAACATTTTTTATATCATTTTAGCTATATATGACATTGAAAAGTTCACTTTTCAATCCGCTGTTTTTCATCGTTTTTTGCAGCTTTTTGCTGATATTTATACCCTCTCCCCTCTTCATTAAATATCGACATAAAAAAAGAAGGAGCTAAGGCACTACACCTTGGCTCCATTTCTTTTTTGAAAAATTAACTTCAAGTTAGGGGGAACTTCAGCTTTTATATAGTATAGAAAACTTTCCCCCGTATCGACATTTTAAGATCAGTACGTAAAAAAATCACCTTATGGGTTATATAAAAAGTATAGGGGCTCTCTGTAGTTTTATATACCCCCGGTGGTTTCATCTACATATTCAATGAGGTCACCGGGTTGGCATTTGAGAAGCTGACAAAGAGTTTCAAGGACAGCCCAAGAAACCATCTGACCGCTTCGGATTTTTTGCAGCATGGACTCACCCATAATTTTTTCTTTACGGATGCGATTACTGTTGTAGCCAGCTTCTTTTAAAGCAGAAATAACATCGATCTTATATTGCAG
>JAFYOK010000207.1 GCA_017560175.1 Clostridia bacterium
ATGCCTGCTGCAGGGTATGACCCTTGTTGATCATTTGCACAGCCGGTGCATAACCGGTCTCGATGCCGATATACAGGTCATTGAATCCGGCCGCATACAGGGCGCGCAGTTCTTCATCGGTCTTGTCCATCAGATCACGGATGGAGCAATAGCCTGTCAGCACTTCCACTCTGGGCAGATACTGACGGATCAGCCGCGCCAGATGGAGCAGCTTGTCGGCCGACAGGATAAAGGGGTCGCCGTTCTGCAGATAGAGGCGGGTGATCTCTCGACCCGATTGGGCCAGTTCCTTCAGATCCTGCTCCACCTGCCACAGAGGGGCAACGCAGAACTCGGTCTTTCGATACATGTCACAAAATGCACACTTATTGTGAGAACAGCCCACCGTGACTTCCAGCATGGCGGTCTCTGCTTCGGTGGGCGGACGGTAGGTCTGTCCGGTCAGATGCATAATACCCCTCCTATTTCTTTCTGTATTTTCCTTCGATGCCAACGGTATAGATGATCATCATGGCAAGGGATCCAAAAACGATGCCCAGCATCGACAGCACGATCCCGGCTGTATTCTGTCCTTTCAGCATGGGCAATCCCAATGGAATAAAGGCCAGACCTCCGATGATCAACAGCTTTCCTACGGCACGGTTATATCCTCGGACATCGGTCACGGCAATAGGCTTGACATTGGCCCAGAAGCCGACCTCTTTTTTTGCAAAAAAGGCACAAACACCAAGCACTGCCAACAGGATTCCACAGGCGCTCCAGACCAGAAAGCCAACGATGCTGCCTGTCATTTTTTACTTCTTGCTGCCCAGCATCATACCGACGTTGAGACCCCATAACATGCCAAGGGAAACGCCAACACCAACGCCGATAGCCTTGACCAACATACCCAGAACATAACCGCCGATCATGCCGACAGCCGCGCTGATGCCCAGGATGTTGTCATTGACCTGCACGTTATTCTTCTTGTTCTTATTGAATGTGATCAGTGCGGATGCTGCGCCAATGATGGCCAGGATCCAGGGGTAGAACTTCACAAGCAGTTCCATATTTTAAATCTCCTTTTTCTCCATACTTTCCAGCAACGTAATAGCTGCCGCATACTTTTCCGCCCGCATACGGTCACGGTCGGTGATGATATCCAGACGGGAAAGATCGCTGTTGTGCCGCAGGTCGGCCAGTTTGACCGCCCTTGCAATGGGATGACTGCCGATGGCTGCCACATAGTCCATATAGGGCACAGCCGGATCGTGGGTCATCAGCCCCACCGCTTCCAATACAGCCTGCGGAAATCCCATCGCTTCGAGGTCTGCCAATGTATAGCTGCTGTCCTCCACTACGTCGTGGAGCAGTGCTGTGCAAACAGTTTCTTCATCAGTCATCTGTTCAGCCAGATGAAAAGGATGAAAAACATAGGGCAGGCCGCTTTTGTCCACCTGATCCTTATGGGCATCAAAGCAGATCTGCATAGCCTTTCTGGTCATCGCTGTATATACCATGGCACACCTCCGCATAACTCTCTATTTTAATTATCTCAAAAAAAACGGCCCCCGTCAATCGGAGGCCGCAGAAGTTTCTGTTTATGCGATGGAACCGCTGCCGGTATCAAAGAGCTCCTTCTTGCGATTGCCATACATATCGCGCTGCTTGAAATTGCCGATGACGCCGCTGGCTGTCGACAGAACCGCAAAGGAATTGGGGTAAGCGCGAACGATATCGCTGAGGACGGGCAGCTGGTCGCGGCCCATGACACAAATGAGGATGTTAGTCTCACGGCCCAGATACATACCCTTGGCAGGAACAACGGTGGCGCTGCGGTGCAGACGGGAAATAATATCCTGAGACATTTCTTCGGGATATTCGGTGATGATCTCACAGCGGACAGCGCTGCGGCCGCTCTTCATCAGCGAGTCGGAAACGGTAGAGGCCGTGAAGCAGAACATGATGCAGAGAATGACAGGCTCGATCTGGAAGCCAAAGACAAAGTAAGATGTACCTGCAATGCAGCAGTTGATGGCAAATGTGATCCAGAAGAAGTCCTGCTGGGGGCGATACTTACGAATGACGGCAGCAATAAAGTCAATACCGCCGCTGCTGGCGCTATACTTGGCCAGCATAGAATAGCAGGCACCGTTGATGACACCGGCGACCAGAGGACCAAGGATGGTGCTGGTGCCGTTGGCTGTGGAATAGGTAAAGGCGCTCAGATCGATGCTGCCCAGCACAATAAGGGCCAGAGAGTTGGCCAGAACATAGACCATACTACGGATGGCCATCGACTTGCTGATCGATTTCCATGCCATAATGGCCAGAGGAACATTGATAATCAGGCTGAGATAACCGACATTGATGCCGGTGATATGGCGGATCATGGTACAGATACCGGTCAGACCCGAGGGGGCAAAGCTGTTGGGCGCAACGAACAGCTGATAGTTGAGGGCGCATATCATAGCCAGACCGATGATCATCAGATAGGTCAGTGTTTTCTTCATAAAAAAACTCTCCTTTTATAATGTTCTTCCTTCTTTTCCATGCGCCGCAGACACCACAGCATTTGCTGTAAGCAAATATATCGCTGTGCGGAGCACAATACCTCTTTCCGAAGGAAAATTTCACTCGTCCGAAGGACAAATATCACTGCCCTGTCAAGGACTTTATGCCCCTATCATACCTCCTTTACTTTGCGAAAACAAGTCGAATTGTCAACAAATTAACAATGTGTTTCAGGCTTTCTATTGACATTCCCAACAGAATGTTCTATGCTATATCCAGACCCCCTCCCCGGGGGGTAGGGAAAGAAAGGAGGACCGAACGATGTCCCACAGCCACTACAGCAAAAGCCTCGATACACGTCTGGCCACTGTCGAAGGCTCCATCGCCGCCATCCGCCGTATGATGGCCGACGGCCGCCCCTGTGAGGAGATCCTCCTCCAGCTCAAAGCTGCCGAAAGTTCGATCAGCAAGATCTCCAAGCTGGTGCTGAAAGATCATTTTGAATTGTGCGTCAAAGAAGGCATTGAAAACGGCGACGAGAGCGCCATTGAGAGCTTTTCCAACATCCTGGAGAAGTATGTAAAATAACTCTATGGCGCTTCTGTGCTGCATCTATAGCCTTCCCCTGTGGGGAAGGTGGCATTGGCGAAGACAATGACGGATGAGGGCGGCCATTTGGCCGTATTGAATTTTAGATAGGATTGAATACAGCCTAACGGCTGCACTCATCCACCATCTCAGATGGTCCCCCTTCCCTGATAGGGAAGGCTCCCTCTCCACATACCGCAAATATTCATTATTCACTATTCACTGTTCATTATTTTATTATACCGGAGGTATATATCATGAAGAAGACATTCAAGCTGGAAGATCTGGATTGCGCAAACTGCGCAGCAGGCATGGAGCGCGGCATTCAGGCCCTGGACGGCGTTATTTCCGCCACCGTTAATTTCATGGGCATGAAGCTGATCCTCGAGGCAGAAGATGCCAAGTGGGAAGAAGTCCTGAAGGCTGCTCAGAAGGTCGCCGACAAGTACGACACCACCATCGTCCGCTAAATCGGATCCGAGGGGGATGGGGTTTCCCTTCCCCCTTTTCTTCCGCTCCACCATCAACACATTGTGAGGAATCCTAAGATATGACTAAAAAACTCAAAAAACGCCTGCAGCGTATCATCATCGCCGCAGTCCTTTTCTTTACCGGCCTGCTCATGCCGGATATCGTCCCCTACCTCAACGAAGCCCTGCTGGTTGCCGCCTATGTTCTGGTCGGCTATGATGTTATTCTCAAGGCTGTCCGCAACATCAAGCGCGGCAAGGTCTTTGATGAAAACTTCCTGATGACCATCGCCACCTTCGGCGCCTTCGGCCTCCGCGATTTCGACGAAGCCGTCGCCGTTATGCTCTTCTACCAGGTCGGTGAGTTCTTCCAGACCTATGCTATCAACCGTTCCAGAAAGTCGATCTCCGACCTTATGGACATCCGTCCCGACTATGCCAACGTCAAGCGTGAAGACGGCACCGTCGAGACTGTCGATCCCGAAGAAGTCCAGATCGGTGATATCATCGTCATCAAGGCCGGCGAACGTGTTCCTCTGGATGCTGTCGTTCTGGAAGGCCACTCCACCCTCGATACCGCTGCACTGACCGGTGAATCCCTGCCCCGCGATGTCGGCGAAGGTGAGACCATCCTGTCGGGCTGCATCAACCTCAGCGGCCTGCTGACCGCCCGTGTCCTCAAGGAGTTCGGCGAATCTACCGTTGCCAAGGTTCTCGACCTGGTTGAAAACGCTTCCAGCAAGAAGTCGACTTCCGAAAACTTCATCTCCAAGTTTGCCAAGTACTATACCCCCACCGTTGTATTCTCGGCGCTGGCGCTGGCTGTTCTGCCTCCCCTCTTCGGCGCTGATTTTGCCACCTGCTTCAAGGGTGCGCTGATTTTCCTGGTCATCTCCTGCCCCTGCGCGCTGGTCATTTCCATTCCCCTGTCCTTCTTCGGCGGCATTGGCGGTGCAGCCAAGCGCGGTATCCTGGTCAAGGGTTCCAACTATCTGGAAGCGCTGGCCCAGGCCAACACTGTTGTCTTCGATAAGACCGGTACACTGACCAAGGGTGTCTTCCAGGTTGAAGAGATCTGCCCTGCCGATGGCATCACCAAGGATGAACTGATCACCATGGCTGCCTATGCCGAAAGCTGGTCGACCCATCCCATTGCCCAGTCTCTCCGCAAGGCTTACGGCAAGGATATCGATGAAAAGCGTGTTTCCGATGTTAAGGAAATTGCCGGTAAGGGTCTGTCGGTCAAGGTCGACGGCAAGTCGGTCTATGCCGGCAACCGCAAGCTGATGGACGAGATTGGCATGAACTGTGTCCAGGCGCCCGATTATGCCACTGTTGTTTATATCGTCTGCGATGGTAAGTTCATGGGTTATGTCCTCATCAACGACGTTGTCAAGGATGATGCTGCCCACGCCATCCAGGATCTGAAGCATACAGGCATCCGTCAGACCGTCATGCTGACCGGCGACAACAAGGCCACCGGTGAGCGCGTCGGCAAGATGCTGGGCCTCGATAAGATCTATACCCAGCTGCTGCCCGGTGACAAGGTCGACAAGGTCGAAGAACTGTTGGCTGCCCAGAAGGAAGGCAGCAAGCTGGCCTTTGTCGGTGACGGCATCAACGATGCGCCCGTTCTGGCCCGCGCCGATATCGGTATCGCTATGGGTGCGCTTGGCTCCGATGCTGCCATCGAAGCTGCTGATATCGTCATCATGACCGATGAGCCCTCCAAGATCGCAACCGCCATCCGCATTGCCCGCAAGACCCTGTCCATCGCCAAGCAGAATACCGTCTTTGCGCTGACCGTCAAGATCGGCGTTATGATCCTCGGTGCTTTCGGTATGGCCAATATGTGGGCTGCCGTCTTCGCCGATGTCGGTGTCGCCTTCCTGGCCATCCTTAACTCCCTCCGCGCACTGAATACAGAAAATATGTAAGCCCAGTTGGCACTCAAAACGCTACGCTGGTTTCTCGAATATGGATGATTTTTCCGAGGCACATGTCCTCGGAAAAATCGATTGCATAAAACAGCCCTGTGGAAAATCCACAGGGCTGTTGTCATTTATTGTATGTGCGAAGCATTCTGCAATGTTTGCGAAGCAAACGCTTCATGCACCGCAGGTGTGCTTCATGCACCGCAGGTGTGCTTCATGGCGCAGCCGCTTCATGCAGCCTTTTGGCTGCACTTCATTGTCTAATCGTCAGATTAGACTACTTCTGGGGCTGGGGAATGGGTACTTCCTTGGGGATGGGGCACTTATAGGCCGTACCGTTCATCTCCCGATCAAACTCTGCCTTGGCAGCGGCTAAATGTTCTGGTTCCTCGATCATCTTGAGGATAGATGCCGCCAGAACTTCGGCACCAAAAATCATACCCTTATGACCGATGGAATGTCCTGCACAGGCTGCCATCTGCCAGCTGTGCCCCGGAGCCGCTGCATTACATACTGCTGTATAAACCTTGACGCAAGGTACAATATGCTGAACATCGGCAACATCGGTGGAGCCTGTGCCCAGAACCTTGACAATCGGCATTACCTTGGTCATGACAGGACCGCTTTCCAGCATACCCTTGGCCTTTGCTGCGGCATAATTGGGACTCTGCTGATTGAGGGCTTCGGCAAAATCCAGTTCTTCCTGTGTGTAGGTGGGCTTTTCCATCTCGCACATCAGCCCATGGACCATGCGTGCCATATATTCATTATCCAGACAGTTATAGCAGCCGCCCAGGAACTCGATCTCCATCTCAGTCTCAGTCATGTGGGCAGCACCCTCAGCGACCTTGACCAGGCGGTTGTAGCACTCTTCAATGGCCTCACGGCTGCCGCCGCGGACATAATACCAGACAGATGCCTTATCGGGAACGATATTGGGGGCTGTGCCGGCTTCCTTATATACGTAGTGGATACGTACATCGGATGTTACGTGCTCACGCAGATAGTTCGCACCAACGCTCATGATCTCAGCTGCGTCCAGAGCGGAACGACCGTTGTGGGGGTCGCCGCCGGCGTGGGCTGTACGGCCCTTGAAGTGGAAGATGGCAGAGTTCAGACCGTTACCGCCGCCATAGGAGG
>JAFYOK010000208.1 GCA_017560175.1 Clostridia bacterium
CAGCGGCCCATATCTGGAGATCCACAGCTTCTCGGGCATGGGCATGAGCTCCACCGGCTCCATCGACCTGGAAGAAGAGGAAGGCGAAAATATGCTCAAGCCTGCCGCTGCTCTGGCCGAAGAAGTCCCTGCCGGAGAAAAGCGCACCAAGACCTATGCGTTGGCCGATTTTTATGACTATTACCACGTCAATTCCCAGATCCGTCTGCCTTCCCCCAACAATGTGGTACGGTGGGCGCTGGAATCGGCGGCGGAAGAAGCCTTTGTCAACGACTATTTCAAGTTCCCCGTTCTGCCCGACCATAAGGTGGAAGTCAAAGTCGAAAAGAATGGCATGGGCGGCGTATCCGATGTCAGCATCAATACCGTGGGCACCACCGATTTTAATCTCGGTGCCGTCAGCGCCTTCACCGATCACGGCTATTATTTCTCCTTTTCCCGTTTCAATGGCATGACACCGCTGGATGTCAGCCATATCAAAGACGGCTATGGCATCTATGTCGTACCGCTGGCCGAGAACAGTTCCGGACTCCTCGGAATCCCCGAGGACCGTGACCCCGTTGAGCTGGCCGTTTCTCTGCCCGAGGAGATCGACCTCATGGGCTTGGCTGCCGCTTCCGACCAGACCGAGCTGTATGTTCTCTATGGTTTGAATGGCACCCAGTACCTGGATGTCTATGCCCTGCCCGATATGACCAAGACCCAGACCGTTGAACTGCCTAAGCAGTATCGCGATGGCGGCACGGTACAGATGCACGACATCATGGTGGATGAAACCGGCATCCTGCTCAACGGCGGAGCGTGCATGAGCTTCCTGGCCCCCGATGCCGACGGCAAACTGGCTGTACAGACCATCGGCGATTATCAGACGGCGCTCGATGAATACGGCTCTTTCTATACGTGGAACGGTCTGGACTTCAGCTGGAACGGCGAGTTTCTGGCCATCACCTATCCCTATGACTTTTACGAAAGCTGCCGGTATTACCTGCTGATCTTTGGTGCCGATGGTCTGGCCTATACCGGCCGCCTGGGGCTTTCCCTCAATGATGCCGACAATGGCACCGATGTGGACCGTTATCATTATAAATACGATCACCGCGTCCGCTTTGACAGCTTCAATTCCTACGATGATACAAATTATCTGAGCGTCAGCTGGAACTGATACAAAAAGGGTCCGTTGCAAAATGCAGCGGACCCTTAAAATTAAGGAATTTGTAGGGTATTAGAAATCCCGGTTTCAAAATAGCAGAAACCTATTAGGCTTCCCCTGTGGGGAAGCTGGCACCCAAAGGGTGACTGATGAGGGCGGCCATTTGGCCGCATTCAATATGCCCTAACGGGCACACTCATCCACCACTAAAGTGGTCCCCCTTCCCTAATAGGGAAGGCTAAAACAGCAGACCTATTTATGTTTACTGCCATGTGGAGGGCAGGCGCTGTACCGGTACTTTGATCGGTTCGGGATAATCTACGCCGTGGAGTTCCAGCTCGACACGGAGGATGACTTCCGGTTCGAGGGGCTCGTTGACTTCGATGTTCATGCCTTCCAGCTTGACCGGACGGGTGGCCACCTTTTCCAGACGGCGCAGTTCCTCCATGCCTTCCAGCACATAGCCAAAGACGGGATAGATGCCCTTATGATCGGGGCAGTCGGTCAGCGGAAAGAAGGGTTCACAGCCGGCCATGCCGTTGACACCGTAACCGCCCATGCAGATACAGCCGGGATGGGAATCGAGGGGTTCGATCTCGGGATGGAGCATCGACTCCAGAGGGATCAGATACTTACAGCCCTCCTGATGGAATGCGGCATAGCTGAGGTCGACCCACTTACCGGGAACAATGCGCTGGATGGCATGGTTATCCAGCCAGCCATGCTTGGCACAATAAATAAAACTGTTGACGGTATTGGGAGCGGCTTCGGGCAGCAGTTCGACGACGATGCGGCTGCCGCTGGACATATGAAAAGTTGCGATCGGATGCATGATTCTGTCCTCTCTTTCGGGGATTTGTCTATATTATACATCCCCTCCCGGGGAGTTAGCAAGTGCTCTTTGTGCACACTCAATAATTTATTTTCTCTATCAGAAACGGAAAAATGTATAGATTTTTTCTATAAACTATATCCGAATTTTCATACAAAAAACAGGCAGTTTTTTTGTGCAAAATCATTGACAATCGGCGGAAAATCCGTATAATACAAATTGTCACATGCGGATGTGGCGGAATCGGCAGACGCGCTAGCTTCAGGTGCTAGTGAGGGCAACTTCGTGGGGGTTCAAGTCCCTTCATCCGCACCAGACTTGATCGCTGTTAAAGCTTCACATTTCAGCGGTCAAAGGAAATATGAAATCAGGCGAACACGTTCTTCTTTCTGTCGCCAGCAGTCGAGATCTCAAGTAAGAGAAGACCCTCGGGAGAGCGTAAAGTCAGGCAAGTATTTCCGTGGTAACTCAATAAGGAATAAAGGGCCCAAGCTGTCAAAATGCTTCACAACTTTGACCCAAGTATCCTTTATTCTACGACTTATTCAGCCATTCAGGTTTTCTGGATGGCTTTTATTTTTTGTTTATTTCCACTCACTGCGAGGATACATATCATAACAAAATCACTGTATATATTTTTTAAAACTACCCCACATGAGATTGGGCCCCCTTGTAGGGGAGGCGTTTCGCCTCCCGCGGGACGGGAAACCCGTCCCCTACAATGTATAATGTTGTTCCCCTTCATTTTATAGATTTTGGCCGAATCAATCGGCTCAAAATCCACGCCGCCATTCTGACCGGCGGCGAGCGCCCGAAGACGCTCATGTCAACACTTTACATCCCATGAAAAATATTTTTGAAAAAATCAAAATTTACTGTTGACATTTGAAAAGAATCTGTTATAATAGCTTTTGTCAGTTGCGGATGTGGCGGAATCGGCAGACGCGCTAGCTTCAGGTGCTAGTGGGGGCAACTTCGTGGGGGTTCAAGTCCCTTCATCCGCACCAACTGTAAGCAGGTTTCCTCGGAGACCTGCTTTTTCATCGCCCAAATACTGCGGCCGTTAGGTCTTCCATTTCCGAAAGTTACACGAGTAGGAGAAACGAGAGGATAAACGAGCGGGACAGTTTTTTATAAGAAGAATAAAGGTCCAAGTTGTCGAAGATATTTGACTGTTTGACCCAAGCATCTTTATTCTGCAGACGATTTCAGCCATTCGGTTTTGCCGGATGGCTTTTGTTTTGTTTATTTACAAATTGTTTAACCCTTCCCCATCCCCCATTCTCTTTCCTTTCCCTCTTTCTTATGGTACACTATCCATGTAGTAAAATTATTTTATCGGAGGTTTTTATGCAGCTTCTTCCTGCCGTCAGCCTTTCTGCGCTGACCGTTTTTCTCCAGGGCATCATCAGCTTTTTCTCGCCTTGTGTCCTGCCCATTCTGCCCATTTATTTCGGCTACCTTTCCGGCCAGGCCGATGACGGTGACGAAACATCGCCTATGAAAAAAGGCCGTCTGGTATCCAATACCTTTTTCTTTATTTTAGGTATCAGCTTTGCCTTTTTCCTGCTGGCGCTGGGCTTTACGGCTTTTGGCCAGTTCTTTAACCGCCACAGCGGCCTGATCTCCAAGATCGGCGGCGGCATCGTCATTCTCTTTGGCCTTTATCAGCTGGGCCTCTTCGGCGATTCCATGCTGATGAACCGCGAGCGCAAGTTCCATCTGGACGCTGAAAAGCTGTCGGCCAGCCCGCTGACCGCCATGCTCATGGGCTTTACTTTCAGCTTCGGCTGGACACCCTGTGTCGGCCCTGCGCTGACTTCGGCCCTCATTCTGGCTTCCTCCAGCGAAACTGCCGCTTCCGGCTTCCTGATGGTGGGCCTCTATACCATCGGCTTCACTCTCCCCTTCATGATCCTCTCCTTCTTTGCTGAAAAGGCTATGGACTTTTTCGCAGGCAAGGGTCGCCTCATGGTCATTCTTCAGAAGGTCGGCGCCGTCCTCATGATCTTCATGGGCCTGCTGATGTTTGTCGGTGCTATGTCGACTCCCGGCATGGCTGCCGATGCCGATCTGCCCGAAGAGACCACGACCCAGACCGAACAGGCAGATACATCTTCCGATGCTGCCGAAGAATCTGCGGAAGAGCGCCCCAAGGTCAAAGCCCCTGCCATCGAGATGACCGACCGCGAGGGCAATCCCGTATCGCTGGATGACTTTGCAGGCAAGACCATCTTCCTCAACTTCTGGGCGACATGGTGCGGCCCCTGCAAGAGCGAGATGCCCGACATTCAGAAACTCTATGAGGCCTATGGTTATAATGAGGAGGATGTTGCCGTCATTGCTGTTGCTCATCCCGATTACTACCGCGAAGGTCCTCAGACTGAGATCGAAGCCTTCCTGGACGAGAACGGCTATACCTATCCTGTGTTCTTCGATGCCAATGCCACTTCGGCCACGGCCTACAGCCTCAATTCCTTCCCTACCACCTACATGATCGACAATGAAGGTTATGTCTACGGCTATATCGCCGGTGCCATCTCTTACGATACCATGGTGGAGATCATCGAAATGACCCAGACCAAGGATTATTCTGTAAAATAAGGTCAGCGATATGAAAATCAAAACACGAATCCTGCTTTATAATACCCTGATGGTACTGATCTCGCTGGTCCTGCTGCTGGGCATCGGCACCTCGGTCATCAGTGTATGGGGTTTCCGCGACTGGAGCGACACCGACGGCTCCACGGCCAAAGCCACCGCACTGATGAATGAACTGATTCCTTCTGTTGAACTTTTTGAAGGCTACGGCAACGATTTCAATGCCATCGGCTATTCCCTCTATGTCCTGCTGCCTGCCGAAGGTGCCACCATCTACGGCGACTTCACCCAGAATCCCCTGTTGGAAGAGTTGGAAGAACAGGAATCGGGCCATGCAAAGATCTATGATGTCGGTGATGATGTGGTCATTGCACGCAAGCTGGATCCTTATCTGATGCTGGCTGTCCGGGATGCTTCGGCACAGACACCCCCCAGCCCCCGTGCCCTGCTGATCTGGTTCCTGATCATCGGCGGCGGCGCCATCCTGCTCATTACCCCCATCACCTATCTGTTCACCCTGCAGCTACTCAAGCACATCATGCGTCCTCTGTCGGCCCTCATCAATGCCGCCAGCCGTGTTGAATCGGGCGACCTTTCGGTTCCCATCGAGCATGAGGGATCGGATGAGTTCAAAACGGTATGCGACTCTTTTGACCACATGCAGCAGCATCTCCGTGACGAACAGGACAAGAATGCCGCCTATGAAAAGGCCCGTACCGATATGATTTCGGGCATTTCCCATGACCTGCGCACCCCCCTCACCTCGGTCAAAGGCTATATCAAGGGCATTACCGACGGCATTGCCAACACTCCCGAAAAGCAGCAGCGCTATCTGCAGACGGCCTATGCCAAGGCCAACCAGATGGATACCCTGCTGGAAAACCTCTTCTTCTATTCCAAGCTGGAGACCGGCAACCTGCCTCTCAATCTTCGCCCCATCGACCTTTCCGACTTTGTCCGCAACTTTGTCAGCGATACCTCCCTCGATCCCAATATGCAGCAGGTCACGCTGACCGCCCATTTCAAAGAACGTGCCCATCCGGTTCTGGCCGATGCCGAACAGCTGCGCCGTGTCTTTAACAACCTCACCGAAAATGCCGTCAAATACGCCCACGCCGATGCGCTGGCCATCACCATTTCCATCGAACGTGACAGCGGCTTTGAGGTCATCACCTTTGCCGACAACGGCTGCGGCGTCACCGATGATAAGCTGGCCCACATGTTCGAGCAGTTCTGGCGCGGCGACAGTTCCCGTCAGAGCGGCAAGGGCAGCAGCGGCCTTGGCCTCTATATCGTCAAGCACATCATCGACACCCATGGCGGCAGCATCACCGCTCACAACGCAGACGGCCTCTGTCTGGTCATCCGCCTGCCTGTCTATGAACAAGAATCTCCCAAGGAGGAACTGCTATGAAACGTATTCTGATCGCCGAAGACGACCTGGAGATCGCCGAGCTGGAACGCGATTATCTGGAAATGAACGGCTTTGCATCCGATATGGCCCATGATGGCCGCAAAGCCCTGGAGATGGGTCTCAGCGGCCAGTATGCCCTCATCCTGTTGGACGTCATGCTGCCCGAGATGGACGGCTATGAAGTCTGCCGACGCCTGCGTGAGAAGCTGGATATCCCCATCCTCATGGTCACTGCCAAGGGAGAATCCAACGATAAGATCTTTGGCCTGGAACTGGGCGCCGATGACTACATTCCCAAGCCTTTCGATCCTGCCGAACTGGTGGCGCGTATCAAATCCCACATCAACCGCTATGAGCGTCTGACCAACCCCTCCCCTGCCGGCAGCACCAAGAGCGACGAGATCCGCATCGGTGATACTCTGGTCATCCACCCCAAGAGTTGGAAGGTATGGAAAAACGGCACCGAACTGCGTCTGCCCAACCGTGAGTTTGAGATCCTGGTCTTCCTTGCCCAGAACCCCAACAAGGTCTTTTCCCGCGAACAGCTCTTTGAGCGCATCTGGGGCATCGGCTATATCAGCGACAGCGCCACCGTTACCGTCCACATCGGCCGCATCCGTGAAAAGATCGAGGAAGACCCTCAGAACCCCAAGATCATCGAGACCATCTGGGGCGCAGGCTATCGCCTCAACATCCCCGAAGAAATCTGATACAAACATACAAAAAGCCCATCCGAAAAATCGGATGGGCTTTGTTTTGTCTTGGCTTAGAGCTGCTCCAGAGCATCCATGATGCTGTTCAGTGCGGTGCAGTTCAGGTTATCGGCATCGCCTGCGTCGATGATGGATGCAACGGCGGGGTCGATGGGCATACGGGCAGTATTGGGGATACCAAAGGCCAGAGCGGTCTCCTCGACGTGGCTCTTACCAAAAATCTCCATCTTCTTGCCGCAGTCGGGGCACTCCAGGTAGCTCATGTTCTCGACCAGACCGAGAACGGGGATCTCCATCAGCTTGGCCATGTTGACCGCCTTTTCAACGATCATGGTGACCAGATCCTGGGGAGTTGTAACGATGATGATACCGTCCAGGGGGATCGACTGGAAAACGGTCAGGGCAACATCGCCGGTTCCGGGAGGCATATCGATGAACATAAAGTCGACATCGCCCCACAGGACATCCTTCCAGAACTGCTGGACAGCGCCGGCGATAACAGGACCGCGCCATACAACAGGTGCAGAGGGATCTTCCAGCAGCAGATTGACCGACATGGCCTTGATGCCGCCCTTGGTGATGCTGGGCAGGATACCCATGCTGTTGCCCTGGGCACGCTCGTGCAGGCCAAATGCCTTGGGGATGGAGGGACCTGTGATATCCGAGTCGAGGATCGCTGTGCTGTGTCCGCGCTTGTTGGACAGAGCTGCCAGGCCGGATGTGACCAGGCTCTTGCCAACGCCGCCCTTACCGGATACGACACCGATGACCTTCTTGACATGTGTGGTTTCGTGAGGAGCGACCAGGAAGTCCTCCTTGCTCATCTTGCGATCTGCGCAGTCGCTATGGCAATTTGCGCAATCGTGATTACAGCTGCTCATAATTTTCATCTCCGATGTATTATTTTGATTTAAATCTGTATCAGGCGGTGCTTTGCAAAAGCTCCGCACTTATCATTATACTTCCTTTACCGCCTTTGTCAAGCATGGCACTTTTTCCACTTGGCCTGTAATTCGATGGAAAATGTCATTTTCTGCAGAATGGTGCTTGATTATCGC
>JAFYOK010000209.1 GCA_017560175.1 Clostridia bacterium
GCTTCATGATCTTTTCCTGGGCCGACATCTCATAAAACTGCTGCTGACGGTGGAGAGTCGAGATGATGTGGATATACATGACCGGCATGAGGATAAAGAGAAGAACCAGCGCCGGCAGCTGGGCCGGACGGTTGGCGATATTGTCAGGATAGGTCATCAGCAGGGTGATGGCCATATAGAAGAGCAGACCGATCATGGCGAAAATGCCCCAGCCTTTCTGAATACGGCTCTGGACTTCCAGATACAGGGGGCGGAGCTTATGATAGACATAAAACTCCAGCAGGGGATAGGCCAGCAGGCGGACGATGAACATCATCAGATAGCTCTCAAGGCCCAGATAATGGTGGAGGATGTTGGTGATATAAACGATCTCCAGGACGATGGTATCGACCATACAGAAGGTGAAGAAAAACCGTCCGTTGCGGTATTTCGACAGCAGATAGAAGATGATGCAGCTGGGCAGCGAGAGGGTGAGCAGCATGAGGGTGCCGTATTGTTCCATGCCCAGAGCGACAAAGAGGACCAGGTTGACCACAAGCAGGGGGACCATGGTGGCCAGCGTGATGGTCATAGCCTTTTTGCGGGGATAGCGGGATTCAAAAAGAAAGAGGAACAGGATGAGGGTGTGGATCATCGACCACAGAATAGAAATATCTCTTAAAATTTCCACAGTTTAATCCTCCTGTCCAAACAGATATTCTGCCCATGTGTCGCGCAGCTTGCGGCAGAGCTTTTCGCCCAAAAAGGCACGGCAGGCAGTTTCGAAGACAACGGCGCTGTTTTCAACTTCGGTGATGTGGTCGAGGTTGACTACCATGCTCTGGCTGCAGAGGAAAAAGCGAGGATCTTCCAGCAGATCGGCCATGGCCTGAGCAAAGGGGAGACGGATGGAGACCGATTCGATGGTACGGCCGCCTGTCAGCGTATAGCGGATGGCGCGCAGATTTTTTTCGGCATAGAGGATGGAATCAAAAGGCAGCTTGACGCTGCGGTCGGGGGTCTTGACCAGCAGGCTTCTGTCTTTTTTCTTTTCGATAGAAGCGGCGGCTTCGTCCATGACCTTGAAAAATGCCGGGCTGTCGATGGGTTTGACGATGTAATCGAAAGCCTTGACCCGGAAGGCATCCAGAGCATATTCGGGGCTGGAGGTCAGGTAGATGATCCTGCTGTCGCCTCCCATTTCGCGGAGGCGAAGGCCCAGGTCGATGCCGCTGCGGTCGGGCATGATGATGTCCAGCAGGTAGATATCGTAGCCGCCGATCTTTTCGGCAGCTTCCAGCAGATCATCGGGATGGGAAAAGGTGTCGAAGCGGAGGGTTTGGTCGGAGTGTTGGTTTGTATATTGATCGGCGATGGCGCTTACCCGGGCCAGGCAGTCGGCTTCATCGTCGCAGATGGCGATCTTCATAAGAGGCTCCTTGGTGGTGAGTTTTATCATTATTATATCGTAATTTGGGGAAAATTCAAAGAGGAGGCTTGTAGCCTTCCCTGTGTACCCCACAACGCTTTTGTGCTTCCGCACCATCTGCTGACATGAACGATCTATAGCCTATAGCGTACGGGAGTTTTACACTAAGCTAATCGTCCGAACCTTGCGCAGCTCAGTTCGGTCACAGGGGAGAGGACGATGCTGCTTTTATTGCACTAAGCAAGAGCATATCCGTACCACATAGTACATCGAGCCGGACGTTGGACCAACCGGATCCGTCCGGCAGAAGGGGTCAAGGGGGCTTTGCCCCTTGCATCTTTTGCATACTTTGCGATGGGGCAAAGTAGGAACGGGGTCTGGGGTGTTAACGCCCATGAGGAGGTTAAGGTGAGAACAAAGATTTGTGTCCTTCGGACAGAAAAATAGACAACTCATCAGTCATCTATCGATGACAGCTTCTCCGACTCGCTAAGAGCCGCCACAAGTGGCGGTTGCTCGCATGTACATCGCTGCGGCGATAGCCTTACACAGGGAAGCCTTGATGCAAAAAAGCCACTCCTATCGGAGTGGCTTTCTCTTTATCCAATGTGCGAAGCACACCGCAACATTTGCCAACGGCAAATATATCACTCGCCCTTAGGGCGAATATCACTTGCGAAGCAAATATCACTCGTCCAAAGGACGAATACCGTTGCACCAAAGGTGCCTTACGCCATGTACTTGGCCTTCAGCTCTTCGACCTTAGCGCCGTAAGCTTCGCCCTGCTTCTGCTGGCTGAGGCTCATGCGGATCTGCTCCTCGACCTGCTCGAAAGGAACGACCGATGCTTCGATCTTGTTCTCGACCTTGATCAGGTGGAAGCCAAACTGTGTCTTGACGGGACCGACAACAGCGCCGATCTCAGCTGCGAAAGCTGCCTCTTCGAACTCGGGAACCATCTGGCCGCGGCCGAAAGCACCCAGGTCGCCGCCCTTAGCGGAAGAGGGGCATGTGGAGCAGCTCTTTGCTGCATCTTCGAATGTCTGCTCGCCGGCATTGATGGAAGCCAGAACCTTCAGGCACTCTTCTTCTTCCTTGACCAGGATGTGCTTGGCGCTGACGCTCTCACCCTGCTGGAAGAACTGGGGATTCTCTTCATAGAAAGCCTTGCACTCAGCGTCGGAAACCTCGACAGATGCAAAGACCTTCTTCATAGCCAGCTGTGCCAGGATCTCACGGCGTGCAGCGGCGATCAGCTTATCAAATTCTGCGGTCTCGTCCAGCTTCTCCTCTTCGCCCATCATGGCATAGAGGTGCAGAGCGACGACCTGGTCGACACACTGCTGGCGGAACTGGGGATTCTGCAGCGCATACATCTTCTGCTCCTGGGGCAGGCTGTTGATAAATGCCTCGACCTCAGCTTCTGTGATGTTAACATTGCCAATGGTGGCAACGATCTTTTCGTTGTTCATGGGTATAGATTCCTTTCTATATGGGACATTGTATAGGCTATTGTAAAATATTGGTGGACTTATGTCAAGTGGAAGCAGATCTTACTTCCCCTGGTTGCCGGTGACACCCTTGATCCACTGATACATGATGCGTGTGCTGCCGTCACGGGGAACGGCCAGAATACCGCACTTGTGGAAATCGCTGCGCTCGATGAGGTGCTGCATGGTCTTGTTGTTGGGATGGGTATCGATACGGACATTGTCGATGAGGGTCTTGCAGAAACTGATGCTCTCATCAAAGACGCCGCCGCGGCTGCCGTGGGCAGCAATACGGTGAACAGTGCCGTAAGGCTCATCGTTGAGCCACTCGCCCTCGATGGGATGATGGTAGAAAGGCTCATCACGCATCATAAACATGAACACGCCATAAACTTCATCACCGTCGGCGCAGACATAGAGTTCCTTGCGCTCGATATCTTCATCCAGCCATTCGATGGGTGGTTCGGTATCGCCCCACTGGGTGGGGTTGCCGGTGCGCTTCATATAAGCACGGGCATTCTCATAGATCTCATAAATGCGGGGGAGGTCTTCTCGGGTTGCATGACGTACCATAAATCTCTCTCCTTTATGTATTTGAAAATTATAATGCAAGGCTTGAAATGCCATACGGCCAAATGGCCGCCCTCATCCGTCACCTACGGTGACACCTTCCCCATGGGGGAAGGCTATCATTGCGCCGCAGGCTCCTCAATGTGCGAAGCACGCTTCATTTTTCATGGCGAAGCCGCTTCATGCAGCCTTAGCTGCGCTTCATTCTATTTCCTGATCCAATGATAAATAATGCGGTCGCTGCCGTCGCGGGCAATGGTGATCCTGCCGCACTCGACAAAACCGCGGCTGGTGCAGAGGTGCTGCATGGTCTTGTTGTTGGAGTGGGTATCGATGCGGAGATTGTCGATCTGTGCCTTGCACCAGTCGATGGCCTCATCAAAGACACCCTTGTGTGTGCCCTTGGAACCTATACGGTGGATGGTGCCATAGGGCGCATCATTCAGCCATGCACCTTCATAGGGTTTGACATAGTTGGGCTCGATGCCAAACTGCAGAACAAACGCGCCGTAAATCTCGTCCGCTTCATGGCAGACATAAAGCTGACCGATCTCGATATCCTTCTCCAGGCGTTCGATGGCCGGATTGGTATCGCCCCACTGGGTGGGATTGCCGGTTTCCTTCATATACTGACGTGCGTTATGATAGACGATCTTCAGCTGCTCCATATCTTCCATGGTGGCTTTACGGATCATGGTTCTGTTCCTCATTTCCTGCCGATTTTTCACTATGCCATATTATTATACTATAAACTCTGTAAAATAAAAAGCCTTTATACAAAAACAGGCATCGGGGAAATCCCGATGCCTGTTTGATTCAACTCAGATTATTCCTGCTCGCCGAAGGTAGCATCGATCTGTGCGATCTCTTCCTCGGTCAGCTCAAAGTCCCAGCCCTGCATGCTGCGCTCCTGGAAAACTGCAAAGACAGCCTGCAGAACTTCTTCGTCCTCAACACCTTCGTAGCTCTCGATGCCGTCCTCTTCGGTGGGAGGAACGACTTCCAGAATGACAGCCTCCTGCTCGGGCTCGCCGTCGACGATCTGTGCCATGATGGCATATTCCTTACCTTCATACTCGACCAGGTCGAGGAACAGGAAGTTGACTTCCTCGCCATCCTCACCGGTCATGGTGATGATGCCGTCAAACTCTTCTTCCATACCGCCCATAGCTGCGGGATCAAACTCGATGATGTTATTCTCGTCCATGATAATATATCTCCTTTACGGTGTCATAATAAGCCGATTATAGGGGAAACGCTCCTTTATGTCAAGGATTTCCGCTCTTAGTCGTCCTTGTGCTGTGCATAGAACTCATCGTAATCCTTGAGCATCATCTGCAGCAGGTCGGGCGTGTTCAGACCGTAGGGGCAGCGGCTCATGCAGGCATTACAATGCAGGCAGTTTTCGATCTTGTGCATCTTCTCGTACCATGCATCGCTCATGTAGGGCTTGTAGGGAGAACGGCGAATCAGCTGCGCCATACGGGCCGCATTGGGGATCTCAATACCTGCGGGGCAAGGCAGGCAGTAACCGCAGCTGCGGCAGAAGTTGCCGGCCAGTTCCTTGCGGTCGTGGTCGATGATGGCCTTGATCTCATCGGTCATCTCTGCGCCCTTATTGGTCAGTTCGATCCACTGGTCCAGCTCCCACTCGTGCTGGATGCCCCAGATGGGAACGACATTTTCATGCTGCTGCATGAAGGCATAGCAGGCCTCGGCATTGTTGAGCAGGCCGCCCGACAGACCCTTCATGGCGATAAAGCCCATGTCATGCTGCTTGCACAGGTCGACCAGCTCCAGGTCGACTTCTGTAGCCAGATAGCAGAAGGGGAACTGCAGAGTCTCATAATGGCCGCTGAGGATGGCTTCCTTGGCCTTGCCGGGACGATGGTTGGTGATACCGATATGGCGGATATAACCCTTCTCCTTGGCCTCCAGTGCTGCGGCAAAGGGGCCATTGGGATCATTGATATCGGGCAGTTCGGCAGGATTATGGAACTGGAACAGGTCGATGTAATCGGTCTTGAGCATGCGCAGGGAGTTTTCGATGTGGGCTGCAACGGTGGCCTTATCCTTGCCGCCGCTCTTGGTGGAAATAACGACCTGATCGCGGATGCCCTCAAAAGCAATGCCCAGCTTCTGTTCGCTGTCGGTATAAGCATTGGCGGTATCGAAATAGTTGATGCCGGCATCAAAGGCACGGCGAACCAGCTTAGCTGCATCCTCTACGGGAATACGCTGGATGGGAAGTGCACCAAACGCTGTCTTGGTGACCATCAGTTCGGTTTTACCCAGTCTTACCTTTTTCAAAATATTAGCCTCCCTTTTTATATTCCTTCAAAGGCTTCCCTGTGCAAGGGAAGCTGTCACCGGAGGTGACTGATGAGTTGTCTATTGTTGCGCCAACGGCGCATCTTTCTCTTATGGAAAATCCATAATATATTTCTATTATACCACCATGCTAACGCACTGCACAATACTATTTTCCCCATCCTGTGCATAGAAATATCTCACTCTGTTTTTGGGAGGCTTTTCTATGGAACATACCGTCAAACCTGCCCTGTGGGGCTTTCTCTTCACCTCGATCGCCGGGACACTACTGCATTTCGCGTGGCAGAGTTTCGGCAATCCGGCTATCCTCGCCCCCTTCGTCCCGGTCAATGAAAGTATATGGGAACATCTCAAGCTGCTCTACTGGCCTACCGTCTTTTACTCGACCGTGCAGCTGTTTCGCGTCGGCCTGGATCCCCACCTGCTGTGGGCACGATGCTGCGGTCTGGTCTGCGGCCTGCTGGCCACCGTCATCTTTTATTATACCTATACCGGAGTCATCGGCCGTGGCTTCCTCACGGTGGATATCCTGCTCTTTTATCTGTCGGCTTTTCTGACCTACGGCCTGAGCCATGCCCTCTATGCTCGCTTCCCCATACCGGAAGGATGGGAAGTACAGCTCTTTTCCGGCCTCATCCTGCTGATCGGCCTGGCTATGCTCTTTTGGACATGGGCTCCGCCCCACATCCAGCTCTTCCGTGATCCCATCAGCGGCAGTTTCGGCATCGTTGCACCCATGCCCCGAAGATGATATACTGAAGAAAAAAGGAGGTCTCTCCATGGCCAATATCGTTATTTCTTCCGACCATATCCACGGTGCCTTCGACAAGGCTCTCTCCCCTGCCGCCCATGCCCATTCGGGCGACACCGCCGTTTTTCATTGCATCGACTGCTACTGCGGCGCCCTGCATACCGACCACATGAAGCGCAAGGACATGCAGGTACGCATCGCCAATCCGGCCACAGGCCCTCTGTATATTGAAGAAGCCAAGGCCGGTGATATCCTCAAGGTGGAGATCCTCGATATCCGTCCCGATACCAAGGGCTGCATGAGCGCACGTCCCGGTATCGGTGCCTATGAAATCGAGCCTGCCATCTGCCGTGTTTTTTCTGTCGATCCCGATAAAATGACCGTTGACTTCGACGGACTCACCGTATCTCTCAAGCCCATGATCGGCGTTATCGGCACAGCCCCTGCAGGGGATCCCATCGATACCGAAACGCCCGAAGAACACGGCGGCAACCTGGATATCAAGGACATGAATGCCGGCAACATTCTCTATCTCCCCGTCAATGTCGATGGTGCGCTGCTCTCCATGGGTGATATTCATGGCGTACAGGGTGATGGCGAGACCCTCATCTGTGCCCTTGAAATGTGCGGCACGGTCACCGTTCGTGTCACCGTCCTCAAGGATCGCTACGATATCCCCACACCTATGATCGAGTCCCCCACCCATTATATGGCCACAGCGGCCGCCCCTACCCTGGATGAATGTTCCATCCTGGCCGCACGCAAGATGCACCGCTTCCTCATGGCACACACCAAGCTGGATAATCCCCATGCCGGTATGCTCCTCTCCCTCAAGGGCGACCTGCGCATCAGCCAGATCGTAAATCCCAACAAGGGCTGTATCATGTCCTTCCCCAAGGATGTTGTAGAGATTGATTTTGAGGGATAGGCTTCCCTTAGTTAGGGAAGCTGTCACTGAAAGTGACTGATGAGTATGTCTATTCAATAATTTCCTTATTTGAAGCCCTCTTTTGAAAGAGGGTGGCATTGCCATACCTTTGGTGGCAATGACGGGTGATTGGCAGTAGTGGCTTGTTTAGTCGGCCAATCCTCAGTCCGCTCCGCGGCCAGCTCCTTTCAAAAGGAGCCTTTAACGCGGAAATTTATTAAACAACTCATCCACCACTATCGTGGTCCCCCTTCCCTTACACAGGGAAGGCTATTAAGAAAGGCCGCTCACCCGAGCGGTCTTTCTTTGCTTATTCTTCTGAATCGTAAAACGAATCCAAAACATAGGTCGTAA
>JAFYOK010000210.1 GCA_017560175.1 Clostridia bacterium
ACTTTCTATCAAAATTATAGCCCTTCGCTAATAAAGAGCACATCGAAAGATGTGCTCTTTTTGTTTTTATCTGTAAAACTGATCGAAGAGAAGCTGTTACGCATTTCGCAGGGAATTGTTTCCCCCTTTCTCTCCTTCTCTCTTTCTCCCCCCTCACTCCTTATATAATAAATAAAGCAGCAAAAAAGCCGCATCTTTCGATGCGGCTTTTCTTCATTTTTTAGAACATTTCTGTGACCAGCTTGATAAAGAGCAGAGCCAGAACAACATACATAAACTGCTTGACACGCTTGCCGCCGCCCTTGACAGCGACCTTGGCGCCGGCCCAGCTGCCGACGATGGAACAGACAGCTGCAGGAATAGCAACACTATAGACAACGTTGCCGCTGAAGGCCAGGATCAGAACCGAAGTCAGATTGGATGCCATGTTGGAAACCTTGGCACAAGCCGAAGCCTCGACCAGACCGATACCGATAAATGTGGTGAAACCCAGGATCAGGAATGTACCTGCGCCGGGACCGATCAGGCCATCGTACATACCAACAGCCATACCGATGACGGTGGACATAATGGCTTCCTTCTTGCGATCCATGACGACTTCCTTGCCATCTGCACCCAGATCCTTGCGTGTAGCCAGGAACAGCGCAACAATGGGCAGAGCCGCCAGAACGATCATGCGCAGAGTACGGTCGGAGAAGTAGAGACCCAGACGTGTACCTGTGCCTGCGCCGACGATGCAGCCCAGCGCCGACCACAGCGCAACGCTCATGCGAACCTTACCTTCCTTGAGATACTTGATACCCGCAGAAGCCAGACCCGCGCAGGACGAGAACTTATTGCTGCCGATGGCCGTATGGACCGGGAAACCGGCAAACAGATAGGCAGGCAGCGAGATCAGACCGCCGCCGCCGGCAATGGCATCGATAAAACCGGCCAGAAAAATCAGCGCGCATACGATCAGCAGAGTGCCGAAATCAACAGACATGAGAAAATCCCCCATTTGTTTATTATAGTGTACCGTGATTGTATCATACTTTTCGTCGGGATAAAAGTATAAAATAGAAAAAGACCTGTCCACAAGCTGTGAACAGGTCTTTTCTTTATTAAATAAGTGTGTGATTTACTTGATAAATCTCTGGCCGATGATGGCAGCACCCAGCGCGCCGCAGAGCTGGCTCTGGGCATGGGTGACAACAGGACGGCCGATGGCAGCTTCCAGGTGGCTGCGGAACAGCTCATAGCGAGCCAGACCGCCGCTGAAGAAGACGCTGCCCTGCATGGGCAGACGGGAAGCAAATGTTGCTGTACGGCGGCAGATGGAACGGATAACACCCAGGGCGATATCGTCACGGGCAACATCCTGGGCCAGCAGGCTGATGATCTCGCTCTCAGCAAAGACAGTGCACATGCTGGTGATGTCAACTGTGGGGCCCTTGGGGCTGAATGTATCCAGCTCATCGCCGGTGCATTCCAGGATACGGCACATCATTTCGATGAAACGACCGGTACCTGCGGCACACTTGTCATTCATCAGGAAGTCGGCAACATTGCCGTCCTTATCCAGCAGAATAGCCTTGCTGTCCTGGCCGCCGATATCGATAACACCGCCGACGTTGCCGCCCAGGAAATGGGCACCCTTGGCGTGGCAGGTGATCTCAGTGACCTTCTTGTTGGCTTCGGGCAGCAGCTCGCGGCCGTAGCCTGTGGTTACAACATAACCGACATCTTCATTCCACAGCTTCTCGTAGACCTCGTGCATACGCAGAGCAGGACGAGCGCTGGTGGCAACCAGACGGGAATCGATGACCTTCTCGCCGTCGAACAGAACACCTTTGACTGTGGTCGAGCCGCAGTCGATACCTAAACTCAGCTTACCCATGGCTTAGAGCATCTCGATGAAGGCGCCAACACGGGTGTTGACCTGGCCGGCATCGGTGGAGGAGTAGTCGGTCTCCATGAACATATAGGGAACCTTCTTAACATCGGTAACGTAGTTCTTGATCTTGTAGGACTCGACGTTGAAGGTATGGCAAGCCTGCAGAACGACCTCAATAACGCCGTCGATCTTGTATTCGTCGATCAGGCGATCCATCAGCTGCAGACGGCCGGGGTTGGGGGACATGCAGGAGCAGGGGATATTGATATATCTCTTAGCCAGAGCATCGTAGACATCGGGGTTGGTCTCGTCGATCAGCTCATCAACAGATCTTGCGCCGCCGCAATTCTCGTAGCAGACGACAACGCCGCCGTTGCTCTCGATGGCATTAACGACCTTCTGTGTGGAGCAGCCGATGGGAGAACCTGTCAGCAGGATACGCTTGCGGCCGCGATACTTCTCGGGATCATACTCGTCGATGATCTTCTGTGTCAGAGCCTTGATTTCCTCTGTAGCTCTCTCCAGGTCGAAACGGAACTGAACACCGTCCAGAACTCTGTGCATATCGAGGCCGCCCATGGGAGCGGGATCCATCTTCTGCAGGCCGTAGAATGCCTTCAGAGCTTCACGCTGTGCGTTGGTCTTCTTGATGGCTTCCTTGATCTGGTCTTCGGTGATGGTTGTCTCGAAGTGCTGCTCCAGCTTCTCCTTAAACTTC